>NZ_CP135012.1:0-300000 GCF_039386055.1 Buchnera aphidicola (Greenidea ficicola) | reverse complement strand
CCTTCAGGGTTTCCTATTTGTTTTTGTAAAAAAAATTTATTTTTTTTATAAAATTTTAATATTCCTTTCCATGTAGCCCATTGTATATCAGTATCAATATTAAATTTTACTACACCGTATTTTATAGATTTTTTTATATCTTTTATTGATGAACCTGAACCTCCATGAAATACAAAATTTAGTGGATTTTTTTTACAATTGTTTTTTTTTTGTACATATTTTTGTGATTTTTTTAAAATTTTTGTATTTAATTTAATACTTCCATTTTTATATACTCCATGAACATTACCAAATGAAGCAGCTATAATAAAATTTTTACTAATTTTTTTAAGTTTTTTGTAAGCGTAATTTACATCTTTTGGATTAGTATATAATTTTTTTTTTTTAATATTTGTATTATTTATTCCATCTTCTTCTCCTCCAGTACAACCTAATTCTATTTCTAATAACATGTTTATTTTTTTCATTTTTTTTAAATATTTTTTACATATTTTTATGTTTTTTTTTAATTTTTCTTTTGATAAATCAATCATGTGTGAGGTAAATAAAGGAAAATTATTTTTTTTGTAAAATTTTTTTCCTTCTTTAATTAATGTTTTTACCCAATTTAATAAAGATTTGTCACAATGATCTGTGTTTAATATTACTGGTATATTATAGTGTTTTGCTATAAAATGAATATATTTTGCTGCTGCAATAGATCCTAATATAGATTTTTTTTTATCTTTTATTTTTTTTATTCCATTTCCTGTAAAAAATTTTGCGCCAAAAAATGAAAGTTGTATTATTACAGGAGAACTCATTGAAGAAGCTGTTTCTAAAACTGCATTAATAGAATCTGTATTAATACAATTTATAGCAGGAATAGCTAATTTATTTTTTTTAGCAAAATTATATATTTTTTTTGCTTCTTTTCCTGATACAACTCCAGATTTAATAAGATTTATTTTTTTTTTCATTTTTTTCTCTAATAATTATTTTTTTTTAATTTTTAATATTTCAATTCCAGGCATTTTTCCTTCTATAAATTTTAAAAATGCTCCTCCTCCTGTGGAAATATATGAAATTTTTTTTTTAATATTAAACATTTCAATAACTGCAATTGTATCTCCTCCTCCAGCAATGCTAAAATATTTGTTTTTTGCAATTTCTTTTGCGATAAATTTTGTTCCTTTACAAAAATTTGGAAATTCAAATACTCCTACAGGTCCATTCCATAAAATTGTTTTTGCTTTTTTAATAATAGGTTTAATCATTTTTATTGTTTTATCTCCAAAATCCATTATTTCTTCATTTTGTTTTATTTTATTAATTTTTTTTATTTTTGATTTTGTTTTTTTATTAAAAGTAGTTCCAATTCTTGAATCTATTGGTATAATAATATTAAATTTTTTTTTTAATTTTTTTGCTTCTTTTATAAATTTTTTTTCATGTATTGATTTTCCAATTTTATTATTAATTGCTAAAAATGTATTTGCTATTCCTCCTCCAACAATTACATAATCTGAAATTTTTGCTAATGCTTTTAATGCGGTAAATTTTGTTGATATTTTTGAACCCCCAATAATTGAAATCATTGGTTTTTTTGGATTTATTAGTGCTTTTTTTAAAAATTTTATTTCTGAATTTAATAATATTCCAGCACATGAAATTTTAGAAAATTTACTTACTCCGTAAGTTGAAGATTGTTTTCTATGTGCTGTTCCGAATGCATCCATAACAAATATATCACAAATTTTTGCATATTTTTTGGAAAGTTCATTGTTGTTTTTTGATTCTCCAATGTTAAATCTAACGTTTTCTAGTATTGCTAATTCTCCGGATTTTATTTTTATTTTTTCAAAATATTTTTTAATAAATTTTACTTTTGTTTTTTTTATTCTTTTTTTTATATATTTAAAAATAGGAAATAAAGAATATTTTTTATTATATTCTCCTTCTTTAGGTCTTCCTAGATGAGACATTACCATAACTTTAGCTTTTTTTTTTAAAGCGTATTTTATAGTTTTTAAAGAAGATAGAATTCTTGATGGTGATATTATTTTTTCATTATTTATAGGAACGTTTAAATCTGCTCGTATTAATATTTTTTTGTTTTTTATATTTATTTTTTTAATATTTATTATTTTCAAAATTTATTCCTTGTGTTAAATTTTAATTATATTTTATATTTTTTTTTAAAAAATAATTTTAAATATTTTTATTTTTTTAAAAATATTTATAATTTTAACCATTCATAAATTCCATCTAAAAACATTTGTACAGATAACATTATTAAAATAAATCCCATTAATTTTTCTAAAGCTTTTATTCCTTTTGTTCCTAATATTTTTAAAAATATTTCGGATAATGATAAAATAAAAAAATTTATTAACCATGCTATTAATAATGAAATTGTTAAAATAAAGTATTTTTCAGGGTTTTTTTGAGTTAAAATTATTATTGTTGCTAAAAGGGAAGGTCCTGCAACTAATGGTATCGCTAAAGGTACTAAAAAAGGATCTTCTTTTTTTTTTATTTTTTTTTTTTTTGTGATATTAGGAAAAATCATTTTTATAGATATTAAAAATAATATTATACCTCCTGATATTGATACTGTTTCAATATTTAAGTTTAATATTTTTAATATTTTTTCTCCAGAAAATAAAAATATTAACATCGTTATTAAAGCTATAATCATTTCTCTTATAAAAATAAATTTTCTTTTTTTTTTTTTAATTTTATTAAATATTGATACAAAAATTGGAAGATTTCCTAATGGATCCATTATAAAAATTAATAATAAAACAATATTACATAATTCTAACATTTTTAATACCTTAAATTTAAAGAATTATTTAAATATAAAATAGTATATTATTTATTTATGATAAATTATTTTAAATTTTTTTTATTTTTTTTTAAAAAATTAATTTTTATAAATGATATATAATATTAATATTATTGAGTATTATTATAAAACATAGTAAAATTTTATTTATTAATTTTTTTTATTGTTATTTTAAAAATATAATATATTTTATAAATTATGAAAAAACTTGTAGGAATTGTTGGTTGGAGAGGGATAGTAGGTTCAGTATTAGTAAAAAGAATGTGTGAAGAAAATGATTTTGATAAAATTAATCCTATATTTTTATCTACTAGTCAATTTGGTAAAAAGTATTTTTTTTTAAATAAATATTATTTAATTGAAAATGCTTATAATATTGATATTTTAATGAGTTTAGACATAATTATTACTTGTCAAGGAAGTGATTATACAAATGAAATATTTTTTAAATTAGTTTCTTGTAATTGGAAAGGTTATTGGATTGATGCTTCTTCTAATTTACGTATGAATAATAATAGTATTATTGTTTTAGATCCTATTAATAAAAAATTTATTAAAGAATCTATAGAAAATGGAATTAAAGTTTTTGTTGGTGGAAATTGTACTGTAAGTTTAATGTTGATGGCTTTAGGGGGATTATTTAAAGAGAATCTTATTGATTGGATTTCTGTTTCTACTTATCAAGCTGCTTCTGGAAGTGGAGCAAAATCTGTTTTAGAATTATTATCTCAAATGAATTATTTAACTAAATATATAAAAAAAGATATCAAAAATAATTTTTCAATATTAGATATAATGCATAAATTTATTTTTTTGACAAAAAAAAAAAATTTTCCAAAAAAAAATTTTACTGTTTCTTTAGCTGGTAATGTTATACCTTGGATTGATCAAGAAATGAGTAATGGGCAAAGTAAAGAAGAATGGAAAATGAAATCTGAAACTAATAAAATATTGAATATTAAAGATAATAATATTTGTATAGATGGTATTTGTGTTCGAATTAGTTCTTTACGTTCACATAGTCAATCTTTTACTATTAGATTAAAAAAAGATATATCTATATCTAGTATTAAAGAAATTATTAAAAATCAAAATCAATGGGTAAAAATTGTTTCTAATGATTATAATTCTTCTAAAATTAAATTAACACCTATTTCTGTTAGTGAAACTTTAAATATACCTATTGGAAGAATAAGAAAATTAAATATTGGAAAAAAATATTTATCCGCTTTTACTGTTGGTGATCAATTATTATGGGGAGCTTCTGAACCATTAAGAAGAGTTTTAAATTTTTTAATATAAAATATTATTTTTGTATTAAATATATAAAATTTTTTTTTTTTTTTTTAACAAATAATAATTTATGTTTCATGAATACACAAAATTTAGGAATTTCATATTTTGTAGTTTTATCATCAGAAATAATTAATACTAAATCTAGTTTTTTCATTTTTTTAATTTTATTTCTTATATTTATTATAGAATCTGGGCAACGTGATCCAATTATATTTAATATATCTTTTTTTTTAATTAAATAATTTTTCATAATTTTATCGTTTTTAAAATGATGTTAATATAATAACATCGTTTTAAAAACCTTTTTTTAATAAAACATAAAAATTAAAATTTTTAATAAAAACCATATATTTTTATTTTTTAGTTTTTTATAATTTATTTCTATTTTTGCTAAAAAATTTAATATTTTATATATTTTTTTTTTTATATTATTATTTTTTATTTTTTTTTTAATTATATTTATTATTTTATTTTGTATCAATCTTACAATTAAGATAGGATTTTCTGTTTTATTTTTTATTTTTTTAAGTATTATAATACTTTTTTTAATTTTTTTTGAAAAAATTTTTTTTATTAAATTTTTTTCATTATAATTTGGTTCGTATGATATTATTTTTAAGATATTTTTTTTTTTTATTTTTTTTTTTTTAAAAATTAAGGATAATATATTTAAAATATTAAATAATCCTGGTAAATTTTTTTTATAAAATTTTTTTAATATTTTTTTTGATTGTTGATTTATATTTAATTTTAATTTTTTTATTTTTTCTTTAATTAATGTTTTTTTATTTATTGAATTTATTTTTATGCAATTAATAATTGTTATTTTTTTTTTTTTTATTATTTTAATTATATTTAATGCATATTTTTGAAATATATAAATAATAATTAATATGTTTTTATTTATTAAAGATTTTATTTTTTTAATATATTTAAATATTTTTTTTTTGTTTTCTTTTTTTTTGTTGAAATATATTTCTAAGATAATTTTTTTAAAAAATATATTTTTTTGCAATAATATAAAAAATATTTTTTTTATATCTTTTTTTTTTTTTATTTGTATTTTTTTTTTTTTAATAAAATTTCTTTTTTTAAATTTTTCAAAAATTTTTTCTTTACAATAATTTAATAATGATAATTCTTTTCCTAATAATATATATAAATTTGGTATTTTTTTTTTTAAAAAAAAATTTTTAATATTTTCAGGTAATATAATTATCATAATATTTTATATAACAAAATTTAATATTTTATTTTTAATATATATTATCTTTTTAATTTTTTTATGTAAAATGTTTTTTTTAATTTTTTTTATATTTATTATTTTTTTAATTATTTTTCCTTTTGTTTTTTTTATTTTTTTTAATATATATTTTTTTTTACCATTGATTTGAAAAATTATTTTTTTGGTATTTTTATAATATTTTTTTTTATTTATTTTGGGCCATGTTTCAAAATCAATATTTTTTTTTCTTGTTAAATTTTTCCAAATTATAAAACTGAAATGAGGAATAAAAGGATAAAACATTTTTATTATAATTAATATTATTTTTTTAATTAAGTAGGAATTTTTTTTAAAATGTAATTTAATTTTTATTAATTTATTTACGTAAGAAATAAGTTCTGAGATAACATTATGAAATTTTTGTTTTTTATTCATATAAAATGAATTTTTTTTAATAATTTTTTGTAATTTTATATAAATTTTTTTTTCTTTTTTTGTTTTTTTTGTTTTTTTATTTTTAATTTTAAATTTTTGTTCATAAATAAAATTCCAAAATCTATGTAAAAATTTATGTA
This sequence comes from Buchnera aphidicola (Greenidea ficicola), assembly GCF_039386055.1. Classification (GTDB taxonomy): domain Bacteria; phylum Pseudomonadota; class Gammaproteobacteria; order Enterobacterales; family Enterobacteriaceae; genus Buchnera_K; species Buchnera_K aphidicola_A. The sequence goes on along the minus strand of NZ_CP135012.1, from coordinate 294,074 downwards.
TTCCTTTAATTCCTTCTTTTTTCCATTTTAATGAAGATTCTATTGGAGCTGAAAACATAATAAATAATCTTATTGTATCTGAACCATATTTTTTTATAATTTTTTTTGGAGAAATTCCATTTTGTTTAGATTTAGACATTTTTATCATTCCAGCATGGATAATTTTTTTTTTTTTTTTTTTACTTTTAAAATTTATTATTTGTCCTTTTTTATTTCTTTTAATTTTTAATAAATTTTTATTTAACCATATTTTTTTATTTTTTTTATTTATATAATAAAATGCATCTGATAATACCATTCCTTGACATAATAATTTTTTAGCTGGTTCTTTAGATTTAATTAAATTAAATTTATTTAATAATTTATGATATAATCTAAAATATATTAAATGCATAGTAGCATGTTCAATTCCTCCTATATATTGATCAATAGGTAACCAGTAATTTGCTGATTTTTTATGTATCATTTTTTTTTTATAATTAGGGCAAGTATATCTTATATAATACCAAGAAGATTCTAAAAATGTATCGAAAGTTTCATTTTCTAATATTAATTTTTTATTATTAATTAATACTATTTCATTTTTTTTTTTTTTTTTTAATGGTAAATTTTTTTCTTTTAAGGGAATAATTTTGTTTGTTTTATATATTTTTGCCATAGGTATTGGAGTTCCCCAAGATCTTTGTCTAGATACACTCCAATCTTTTATTTTAAAAATAGTTTTTTTTCCTCCTTTTTTTAAAAATTTTAATTTTTTTTGAATATAAGATATTTTTTTAATTTTTGTAAAATTTTTAAATTTATTATAATTAAAATTTTTTATTTTAAAATTTTTTTTTTTTTTTTTATTTAAATTTTTTTTTATTTTTGCATTAATATTATTTTCAAAATTAAAATTATTATTAATCCATATTTGTATTTTTTTTTTTGTTATTGGGTTAATGGCAAATTTTTTAGTAAAAATTTTAATTTTTATTTTTTTTTTTTTTATATAAATGTAATTTTTAAAATATTTTTTTATAAAATTTTTAATTTTTATGTTTTTTTTGGAAAATTTTTTTGATATTTTATGCAAAGGGGATAAAAAAATATATTTTAAATTTATTAATATATTTGCTTTTTTAGTAAATATTTTTATTTTATGTGATGAATTTTTTATTTTAAATATAATTTCTGTTCCTTTAGATTTTCCAATCCAGTTTTTTTGCATTAATTTTATTTTATTAGGCCAATATTTTAGTTTTTTTATATCATTTAATAAATTATTTGCAAATTTTTTTACTTTTATAAACCATTGAGAAATAATTTTTATTATAACTCTATTATTACATCTCCAACATTTTCCATTTATTACTTGTTCATTAGCTAATACTGTTTTATCATATTCACACCAATTTACAGGGGATTTTTTTTTATAAACTAATTTTTTTTTATATAATTTTATAAAAAACCATTGTTCCCATTTATAATATTTTGATTTACATGTAGTAATTTCTCTACTCCAATCATAACTAAAACCTAATAATTGAAGTTGTTTTTTCATTTTTTTTATATTTTTTTTTGTCCATTTTTTTGGTGTTGTTTTATTTTGAATAGAAGCTTCTTCTGCTGGTAAACCAAAAGCATCCCATCCCATTGGTTGTAAAACATTTTTTTGTAACATTCTTTGATATCTTGAAATAACATCACTTATTGTATAATTTCTTACATGACCCATATGTAAATTTCCAGAAGGGTAAGGTAACATTGCTACGCAATAATATTTTTTTTTTTTTTTATTTTCTTTTACTTCAAAAGTTTTTTCTTTTTTCCAGTATTTTTGTACATATTTTTCAATTTTATTAGGTAAATATATTTTTTTCATATTTTAAAATTAATCGTTTTTATTTTTTTTCTTTTTAAAATTTAATATAATTTATTTAGTTATTTTTAATAATATTGTTATTATTTTTCTATTATTTGAAGAAATTATTTTAAATTTATAATTATTAATAAAAACAAATTCTCCTTTTATTGGTAATCTTTTAAATTTTTTCATAATTAATCCTCCTATAGTTTCGATTTTTTTATTATTAAATTTTGTATTAAAATTTTTATTAAATTCTTTTATTGTAGTTAATGGTTTTATTAAAAAAGTATTATTATTTATTTTTTTTATGTTTTTATTTTTTATATTATAATCATATTCATCTTCAATGGTTCCTACAATTATTTCTAAAATATCTTCTATAGTAATTAATCCAGAAATAATTCCAAATTCATCAATTACTATTGCCATATGATTTCTTTTAACACGAAAATCTTTTAACATATAATTTAAATATTTACTTTCTGGAACAAATAATGTAGGTCTTATTATATTTTTAATAGAAAATATTTTTTTTTTTTTATTTTGAATAAAAGGTAATAAATCTTTTGCTATTAAAAATCCTTCTACATAATTAGAATCTTTACTCATTACTGGAAATCTTGAATGTGAAGAATTAATAATTATATTTAAACAACTTTCTAAATTGTAATTTATTTTTAATGTAACCATCTTTGGTTTTGGTACCATTACATCTTTTATTATTTTTTTTTTAATTTTTATAACACCTTTAATCATATTGTAAGATTCATTATCGATTAAAGATTTTTTTTTTGCTTTTTTTATTAAGTATAAAAATTTTATTTTATTTTTAGGTTTATTATTAAATAAATATTTAAAAAAATTTAAAAAAAAATTTTTTTTATTAAATTGAAAAAATTTTTTTGCTACATCATTATTCATAATATTTTAAATATGTTAATAAAATGTAAATTTNATTTATAATAAATAATAAAATATTATTTAAAATAAATATGGATTAGGAAAATTTAAAAAATTTAATGTTTTAATTTCTATAGATTCCATTATTTTTTTATTTTTTATATTATTATGTTTATATCCTAATAGATGTAAAGTTCCATGTATAATAATATGAGCATAATGTGCTTTTATTTTTTTTTTTTGTTTTATAGCTTCTTTTTTTATAATTTCATTACATATAATTAAATCTCCTAATAATAATATATTATTATTAATGAATGAATTACAAGGGAAGGATAATATATTTGTATAACAAGGTTTTTTTTTATAAATTAAATTTAAATTATATATTTCTTTTTTATTTACTGTTTTTATAGTCAATTTATTAATTATTTTTGGATTTAATATTGGTTTTATCCATTTTATTATATTTTTATTTTTAATTTTTTTTTATTTATTATATCTATAATTATTTTTTTCATTTTATTTTATTAAAAATTATTTTTATAAAATTATAACATAATTTTATTTTATAATATAGTTTTTTAATATATTATTTAATTAATATTCCAAATAATTTGTTTTTGTTAATTTTTATTATTTTTATTTTTTTTATTTTTCCAATTATTTTATTATTACCAAAAAAATTTATTTTTCTATTATTATCTGTTATTCCATATAATTGCATAATATTATTATTGGAAATTCCTATTATTAATATTCTTTGTATTGTTCCAATCATATTATTTGTCCATTTTTTTGTTTGTTTCTTTATTTGATTTTGTATTTTATATAATCTTTTTTTTGAAATTTTTTTTTTTTTTTTTATAGTATTAAATGATTTAGTTTTAGGTCTTGGGGAATATATAAAGCTATAACTATAATCAAAATTTATTTTTTTAATTAAATTTATTGTTTTTAAAAAGTGTTTTTTTTTTTCTCCTGGAAAATTAGTAATAAAATCAGAACTTATTTGTATATTTGGTCTAATTGATAATAAATTTTTAATTTTTTTTTTATAATATTTTATATTATATATTCTTTTCATTTTTTTTAATATATAATTTGAACCGCTTTGTACTGGAAGATGTAAAAAATTAGATAATTTATTTGTTTTTTTATAAACATTTATTATTTTGTTATTTAATTCAATAGGATGACTAGTAATAAATCTTATTCTTTTTATTTTTTTAATTTTTGAAATATTAATTAATAATTTATCAAATTTATATTGATTATTATTAAATGTATTATTATAAGCATTAACATTTTGTCCTAATAATATTATTTCTTTGGTTCCTTTTTTAGTTAAATATAAAATTTCTTTTATAATTTCATTATGTGGTCTGCTTATTTCTTTTCCTCTAGTATAAGGAACAACACAAAATGAACAATATTTATTACATCCTTCCATTATAGATATTTGTGAAATTTTTTTTTTATGTTTAATATTTGAATATGTTTTAAATTTTTTTATTGATTTAGAATTTATTTTTATTATTTTTTTTTTTTTTTTTAATACTAAATCAATCATTTTATTTAATTTATGAATATTTCTTGGACCAAAAATAATATCAATGTAATTTGCTCTTTTATATATTTTCTTTCCTTCTTGTTTTGCTACACATCCTCCTAAAGCTATTATAATATTTTTTTTTTTTTTAAATTTTTTCCATCTTCCTAATTGATGAAAAATTTTTTCTTGTGATTTTTCTCGTATTGAACAAGTATTTAATATTAATATATTTGCTTTTTTTGGGTGTTTAGTAATTTTATATTTTTTTTTTTTAAAGTTATTTAAAATAATATTGGAGTCATATTCATTCATTTGACAACCCCATGTTTTAATATATATTTTTTTATGCATTATATCACTCTTATATTTATTTTTTTTTATTTTTTTTCATATTTATATTGCAATTTTAGCTTTTATTTTATCATGAGGATCATAATTTATAATGTTAAAATATTTAAATTTATATAAAAATATAGAAGAAGGTTTTTTTTTTATAATCAATTTTGGAAGTTTTCTCGGTTTTCTTAATATTTGTTTTTTTGCTAATTTTATATGATTATTATATAAATGGATGTCTCCACCTGTCCAAATTAATTTTCCTAAATTTAAATTACATTGTTGTGCAATCATATGCATTAAGAATGCATAACTTGCTATATTAAAAGGAAGTCCTAAAAAAGCATCACAAGATCTTTGATATATTTGACAATATAGTTTTTTTTTATTAACATATAATTGAAATAAAACATGACATGGAGGCAATTTCATATATTTTATTTCTCCAACATTCCAAGAGGAAACAATCATTCTTCTTGAATTTGGATTTTTTTTTAATAATTTTATTATATTTTTAATTTGATCTATTTTTTTTCCTTGTTTTGTTTCCCATTTTCTCCATTGTTTTCCATATATTGGACCTAATTCTCCTTTTTTATTAGCCCAATAATTCCAAATTTTTATTTTTTTTTTATTTAAATATTTTATATTTGTTTTTCCTTTTAAGAACCATAATAATTCATAAATAATAGAAGGTATATGACATTGTTTAGTGGTTAATAATGGAAATCCTTTGTTTAAATTTATTTTTAATTGTTCTCCAAAAATAGATTTTACACCTATTCCAGTTCTATCTTTTTTATAATTTCCTTTATATAAAATTTTTTTAAGTAATTTTAAATAAACTTTCATATATCCTCATATTTTTATAGAATTATGTTTTTAAAATATTTTTTTTTCTAACTTTAAAATATCTTTTATTTTTTGTTTTTTTCTTATTATATATATTTTTTTATTTTTTAATAAAATTTCTTTAATTAAAGGTCTTGTATTATAATTGGAAGACATAGAAGATCCATAAGCTCCAGTGTTATGAAAAATTAAATAATCCCCAATTTTAATTTTTTTTAATTTTCTTGTTTTTATATTTCCATTTTTATTTTGTGTAAATATATCTCCTGATTCACATATTGGACCTCCAATGATAAATTTTTTTTTTTTTTTTATATATTTTTTATTTTTTTTATTTTTTTTATTGATTATGGATATTTTATGATAACTTCCATACATACAAGGCCTAATAAAGTCATTAAATCCTGCATTTATTAAAATAAATTTTTTATTATTTATTTTTTTAATTGTATTTATTTTTGTAATTAATATTCCAGATTCAGCTACTAAAAATCTTCCTGGTTCTATTTCTAATTTTATTTTTTTTCCTAAGTATGAAGATATATAATTTCTTGTATTGTTCCAAATATTAAAATATTTATTAATGTTTATTTTTTTTTCATATTTTTTGTATGGTATAGGTAATCCTCCTCCTGTAGATATTGATTTTATTGTTATGTTAATTTTTATAATATTTTTTATCATTGCTATACATACTTTTTTTAAATGATTATAATCTGCTCCAGATCCGATATGTATATGTAATCCTTGTAAATTTAATTTATATTTTTTAATATTTTTTATTGCTTTTTTAATATTCCATATTCCATGTTTGCTATTTTTTCCTCCAGTATTTGTTTTTTTATTATGACCATTTCCAAATCCAGGGTTTATTCTTATCCAAATTTTATGATTGATAGATTTTTTTCCAATTTTTTTTAACATATTTGTTGATCCTGCATTTATAGTAATTTTGTTTTTAATTATTATTTTTATTGTTTTTTTATCTATTACATCAGATGTGAAAATAATTTCATCATTTTTTTTAAATTTTGATAATAATCCTCTTTTTATTTCTCCAATAGATACTGCATCTATTTTTAATCCTATTTTTTTCATTAAAATTAAAATATTTATATTTGAAAGTGCTTTTTGTGCGTATCTTACTGTATCAAAATTTTTTAATAATTTTATTTTATTTTTAATTATATTCCAGTTATAAATCCATATTGGAGTTTTGTTTTTTTTAATTATTTTTAATATTTTTTTTTTTTTTATTTTCATAGTTATTTTAAATTTTTTTTTATTATATATTTTTTAATATTATATTATTTTTTTTTTAATGTTGGAAATAAAATTACTTCTCTTATGCTTTTTTGATTTGTTAATATCATAATTAATCTATCAATTCCTATTCCTAAACCTGCTGTTGGAGGTAATCCGTATTTCATTGCTTTTATATATTCTTTGTCATAATTTTTGTTTTTTTTTGAAAATCTTTTTTTTTGTTCTATTGCGTCATTTAATTCTGAAAAACCATTTCCTATTTCTAAACCTCCGATAAATAATTCAAAACGATCTGTTAAATTTGGATTTTTATTATTTTTTCTTGCTAATGGAGAAACTTCAATAGGATATTTTTTTATAAATGTAGGTTTTATTATTTTTTTTTCGGTTGTTATTTCAAATATTTTTGTTATTATTTTTCCTTTTTTGCTTTTTTTATTTATTTTAATATTTAGATTTTTTGTTATTTTTTTTAATTTTTTTAAATTTTTAAAATTTTTTAATTTCCATTGTGGGTTGAATTTTATAATTGCGTTAATCATAGATATTTTTTTGAATGGTTTATTAAAATTAAAGATATTTTTTTTATATTTAATATTAGTATTATTATAAATTTTTAAACATAAAAATTTTAATAATTTTTCAGTTATTTTCATTAAATCATTATAATCACAATAAGCCATGTATAATTCCATCATGGTAAATTCTGGATTGTGTTTTGTAGATATTCCTTCATTTCTAAAATTTCTATTAATTTCAAATATTTTTTCAAATCCTCCAATAATTAATTTTTTTAAATGTAATTCTGGAGAAATTCTTAAAAACATATTTGTATTTAATTTATTATGATAAGTTTTAAATGGTTTTGCAGATGCTCCACTAGGGATATTTTGAAGCATGGGAGTTTCTACTTCAATAAAATCATTTAAATTCATAAATTTTCTTATATACATTAATATTTTTGAACGAGTTTTAAATATTTTTTTAATTTTTTTGTTTGTAATAATATCTAAATATCTTTTTCTATATCTTTTTTCTTGATTTATTAAACCGTGAAATTTATTTGGTAATTGTTTTATTGCTTTATTTAATAAAATTATTTTTATACAATTTATAGAAAGTTCTTTTGTTTTAGTTTTAAATATTTTTCCTTTTGCTCCAATTATATCACCTAAATTTAATTTTTTTATTTTTTTATATTTTTTTTTATTTAATAAATTGTTTAATTTTATATATAATTGTATTTTTCCATCTATATTATTTATTATAATAAACATTGCTTTTCCCATAGTTCTTTTATGTATTATTCTTCCAGCTGTTTTTATTTTTATGTTTATTTTTTTTAATTCTTTTTTTTTTTTTTTTTTAAAATTTTTATTGATTTGATATATTGTATAATTAATTTTAAAATTATTAGGAAAGGAAAAAATTTTTTTTTTTATATTTTTATTTTTCATAATTTTTCTTATTTTTAATTTTTAAATTTTTTTTAATAAATAAATCTAATTCTCCGTTTAATACATTTTGAATTTTTTTAATTTCTATTCCTGTTCTTAAATCTTTTATAATATTATTATCTAATATATAAGAACGTATTTGATTTCCCCATCTTATTTTTGGTTTTTTTTTATTTTTTTTTTTTTTTTTTATTTTTTTTTTTTTAAATTTTATATTGTATAATTTTGCTTTCATTTGTTTTAAAGCTGTTTTTTTATTTTTATGTTGTGATCTTTCGTTTTGACATTGTGTTACTGTTTTTGTAGGAATATGTGTTATTCTTACTGCTGATTCTGTTTTATTGACATGTTGACCTCCAGAACCTGATGATTTATAAAAATCAATTTTTAGTTCTGATTTTTTTATTAATATATTTATATTTTTTTTTATTGTTGGATAAACAAAGATAGAACTAAAAGATGTGTGTCTTTTATTTCCTGAAGTAAATGGGCTTTTTCTTACTAATCTATGTATTCCGGTTTCTGTTTTAGCCCAACCAAAAGCATAAGGTCCTGATATTTTTATAGTTGCTGATTTTATACCTGTAATATCTCCTAAATTTTTATTGATTATTTTTATTTTAAAATTTTTTTTTTCAGCCCATTTTATATACATTTTAAATAACATTTTTGACCAATCTTGTGCATCTATTCCTCCGGATCCTGCTTTTATATCTATATAACAATTAGAATAATCATTTTTTTTTTTAAATAAAGTATATATTTCTATTTTTTTAATTTTTTTTTTAATTATTTTTATTTTTTTTTTAATTTTATTTTTATAATTTTTTTTTTTTTTTTTTATAAAAGTTTTTATTATTTTTTTATTATTTTTTATTATTTTATTTATTTTTTTTATTTTTTTTATTATTGTTTTTATTTTTTTTTTTTTTTTTTTTAGTTTATTTATTTTATTATATATCCAATTTTTTGGTTTTTTTAATTTTATATTTATTTTTTTTATTTTTTTTTTTTTTTTATTATATTCTAATATTTTTTTTATTTTTTTATTTTTTATTTCGTATTTATTTATTTTTTTTTTAAATTTTTTTATTGATAACATTTTATTTTTTCTCTATTATTTTATTTTAAAATAAAATTTTGGTTATATATGAATAAATTATTTTTTTCAAAAAAAAATTTTTTTTCTTCTAAAAAATTATCTATATCTTTAATTAATATGAATGAATGGGTTATTGTTAGTGTTTATGGTAAAGATTCTAAAAAATATTTACAAAATCAATTTACTTGTAATATATATTCTATTGTTAAAAATAAATATATACATTGTTCGCATTGTAATATTTATGGGAAAGTTTTAACAAATTTATATTTATATTATTATAAAAAAAAATTTTTTTATATTATTCGTAAAAATATTTTATCTTTTCATATTCAAGAATTAAAGAAATATTCTATTTTTTCTAAAGTAAATATTTTACATAAAAAAAAAATGCTTCTTTTTGGATTTGTTGGAAGAAATATAAAATTATTTTTATTAAAGTTTTTTAAATTTTTACCTGATAAAAAAAATAAAATAATATATTATAAAAAAATTACTATTTTTTGGTTTAAAAAACCTAAAGAAAGATTTTTATTTATTATTCATTATTCGCAAATAAAATTTTTTAAAAAAATATTTAATATTTTTTCAATAGTAAATAGTAATCAATGGATGGCTTTAGAAATGGAATCTAATGTTCCAATTATAGATATTTATAATATAAATAAATTTTTTATACAATCTTTAAATTTAAAAATTGATAAAAAAAAAGGTTGTTATTTAGGGCAAGAAGCTATTACTAAAATAAAATTTAAAAAATTAAATAATAAATATTTATATCTTTTACAATGTTTGAATGAAAAAAATATTTTTAAATATTTAACAGATGAAATAATTTTTAAAAATTTTGAAAATAAAATTATTTATGGAAAAATTTTATCTATTGTAAATATTGATAAAAAATTTATATGGATACAAATAATATTAAATAAAAAATTTTTTATATATGATAATTTGATATTATATAAAAATAAAAAAATAAAATTTTTAGTTATAAAATAATATGAATAATGGAATGTTGTTTATTATCTCTGCTCCTAGCGGAGCAGGTAAATCTAGTTTGATTAAAGCTGTTTTAAAATATAAATTTTTAAAAAATATTCAAAGATCTATATCATTTACAACAAGAGTTATGAGACCTGGGGAATTTAATGGTTATCATTATCATTTTATTTCTAAAAAAAAATTTTTTAATATGAAAAAAAAAAAAGAATTTTTAGAATATGAAAAAGTTTTTGATAATTATTATGGAACATCAAATAAATTAATTAATAAAATTTTATTTCAAGGAAAAGATGTTTTATTAAATATAGATTTTAATGGAGCTAATAAAATTTTAAATTCTATATATAAAATTAAACGTATAGCTATTTTACCTCCATCAAAAAAAGAATTATATAAAAGGTTAAATAAAAGAAATCAAGATACAAAAAAAAATATTTATAATCGTATTAAAAATTTGTCATTAGACATGATTCATTATTATAAATATGATTATTTAATTATTAATGATAATTTTGAATTATCTGTGATAAATTTATGTAGTATTATATTTTCAGAACGATTACGTTTTAAAAAACAAAAAAATATTTTTAAAAATTTTTTCAAAAATATTTAAGATTTATTTTTTTTTCTTTGATTTTCTTTAAGAAATTTTTTTCTTAAACGTATAGATTTTGGAGTAATTTCTATTAATTCATCATCATTAATAAAATCAATTGATGTTTCTAAATTCATTTTATTGCAAGGTGTTAATATTATAGATTCATCTGTTCCTGAAGCTCTCATATTGGTTAATTTTTTACCTGTTATACAATTTACAGTTAAATCATTATTTCTATTATGTAAACCAATTATTTGTCCTTCATATATTTTTTCTCCATGTGTAATAAATAATATTCCTTTATTTTGTAAATGATAAATTGCATATGCTAATGCTTTTCCTGTACTATTAGATATTAATACTCCGTTTTTTCTTTGTCCTATTATTTTTTTTTCTTTTTTTTCATAATGACTAAAAGCTGAATAAAATAATCCTGTTCCAGAAGTTATATTTAAAAATTCGTTTCTAAATCCAATTAATGCTCTACTTGTAATTAAATATTCTAATTGAACTCTTTTATTTTTATCTATATTTAAATTTTTTAATTTTCCTTTTCTAATTCCAATATTTTTTATAATTGTACCTTGATGTTCTTTTTTTATATCTATTAATATATTTTCATAAGGTTCTTGTTTTTCTTGTTTTTTTTTTCTAAAAATTATTTTTGGTCTAGATACTTCTAATTCAAATCCTTCTCTTCTCATATTTTCTATTAATATTGATAAATGTAATTCTCCTCTTCCTGACACTGAAAAAGTATTATTATTTTTTGTTTTTTTAATTTTTAAAGAAACATTGTGTATACTTTCTTTTTTTAATCTTTCATAAATATTTCTTGCGTTGATATATTTTCCTTCTTTTGCACAAAATGGTGAAGAATTTACTGAAAATAACATTTTTACAGTTGGTTTTTCAACTTTTAATTTTGGTAATGATTTAATTTTGTTAGGATCACATATGGTATCTGATATTTTTAATTTATTTATTCCAGTTATTGCTATAATATCTCCTGCTTTAGCTTTTTTTATTTCTTTTTTTTTTAAACCACAAAAATATAATATCTTATTTATTTTTCCTTGATATATTTTTTTTTTTTTTGTTATTATTTTAACATTTTGATTTTTTTTTATTATTCCTTTTTTAATTTTTCCAATTCCAATAATACCTAAATATTTACTATAGTCTAATTGTGAAATTTGCATTTGTAATAATTTTGATTTTTTATGTTTTGGTTTTGGGGTGTTTTTTATTATAAATTTATATAAAGGTTTAATATTTTTTTTCATATTTTTATATTCATTTCCTGCTGTACCTAATATTGCAGAAGTGTAAATAATAGGAAAATCTAATTGTTTATCTGTAGCGTTAAGATCAACAAATAAATCAAATATTTTATCAATTACCCAATTTGGTCTAGAATTTTTTTTATCTATTTTATTAATAACTACAATTGGTTTGATGTTGTGTAAAAATGCTTTTTGTGTAACAAATCTTGTTTGTGGCATTGGTCCTTCTTGAGCATCTACTATTAATAATACTGAATCTACCATTGATAATATTCTTTCTACTTCTCCACCAAAATCTGCATGACCTGGAGTATCTATTATATTTATATGATATTTTTTATATTTTATTGAAGTTATTTTAGAAAATATTGTAATTCCTCTTTCTTTTTCTAAATCATGAGAATCCATAATTCGTTCTTGTATTTTTTTATGTTTTTTAAACATTCCAGATTGTTTAAGTAATTGATTTATTAATGTTGTTTTTCCATGATCAACATGTGCAATAATTGCTATATTTCTTACATATTTATTCATATTTTCTCTTTTATTTTATATTTTTTTTTATTTTGTTTTTTTTAAAATATATTTTTTTATATAATTTAATATATAAAATTATTTTTTATTTTGGAAATGATTATGTTAATAAAAAATTTTAATAATACTTTTTTTTATAAAAGTATTTCTTATATTAATAGAAATGAAATTTGTAAAAATATTGAAATTGCATTTTTTGGTTCTTCTAATGTAGGTAAATCTACTTTAATTAATATTATAACAGAAAATAATAAATTATCTATAATTAGTAAAAAACCTGGTAGTACAACTATGATTAATTTATTTAAAGTATTAAATAATTTTTTTTTAGTAGATCTTCCTGGTTATGGTTATTCTAAGAAATCTAAATTACAAAAAAATATATGTAATAAATTAATTTTTGATTATGTAAATTATAGAAAACAATTAATTGGTTTAGTTTTTTTAATGGATATTAGAAATCCGTTAAAAAAAAATGATAAAATATTTTTAAATATTATTATTAAAAAAAAAATTCCTTTTGTTATTTTATTAACTAAAGCTGATAAATTATCTTTTGAAGAAATAAAAAAAAAAAATATTTATGTAAAAAAATATTTTTTAAATATTAAAAAAATTAAAAATAAAATTATTATTTTTTTTTGTAATAAAGAAAATATAATATTATTAAGAAAAAAAATATTATCTTGGTTTAATTTTATTTTTTTTTAATTTTGTTAATTTTTTTTTTAAGCCATGTTTTATTATTTATTTGTTTCACCCATGTTTTAAAATTGTAATATTTAAATATTTTTTTAATTTTTTTTATTAAAATATTAGATATTTTAAATTTTTTTATTTTTATTTTAAATTTTATATTTTTTTTAATTTTTATTAATTTTTTAAATAGTTTTATTTTTTTTTTATTTTTTATTATTTTTTTTATTATTTTTATAGTTTTTTTACATTTTAATTTTTTAATTTTTTTTTTTTTTTTATATATATAATTTAATGAATTGAATTTTTTTAAAATAAATAATGCTTTTTTTTTACCTATTCCTTTTATACCTGGTATATTATCTGCTTTATCTCCTATTAAAGCAAATAAATCAATGATGGATTTTGGTTTTACTCCATATATTTTTATTACTTTTTTAATATTAATTGGTTTTTTTTTAAAATTTCGAATTATTTTTATTTTTTTATTTACTAATTGCATGAAATCTTTATCATTACTTATAATTAATATTTTATTTTTTTTTTTTTCTTTTTTTGTAATAGTTCCTATGATGTCATCTGCTTCTGTATTAGGTAAAATAATTATTTGTATTCTAAAATAAGTAAGAATTTTACATAATTTTTTGAATTGTTGTATTAATTTTTTTGGCATTTTTTTTCTATTAGATTTATATTTTTTAAATATTTTTTTTCTAAAATTTTTTTTTTTTTTAGAATCAAATATTATTAATATTTTTTTAGGATTATAATTTTTTATAATTAAATTTATCATTTTTATAAAACCATATATTGCTCCTGAATATTCATTTTTTTTGTTTTTTATATGTGAAAGTGCATAATAAGATCGATATAAATAAGAGTGACCATCAATTAATATTGTATATTTTTTATTCATATTTAAATTTATTATTATATTTAATTATAAAATAATTATTTTTTTAAGATTATATAATTTAAATATATAATTTATATTTATTTTTTTTTTTTTTTATAATAAGGAATAAGTATAATGAAAGATAAATTCATTTGTAATAATTTTTATCCTTTAAGTAAAGAAAAAATGAAAATTTTAGATAATATAACGAATAATCTATCTAATAATGAAATTTCTTGGATTTCTGGATATTTATGGGGTTTTTCTAATAAAATCAATGATAAAAATAATAGTATTGTAAATGAAACATGTAATATAATTATAATGTATGCTTCACAAACAGGAAATTCTCGTTTATTAGCAGAAAAATTATATAAAAAATTTTTAAATTTAAAAATTTCAGTTAAATTGTTTAATGTTTATGAATATAAATTCAGAAATATTGTTAATGAAAATTTTTTTATATTAATTATTTCAACGCATGGAGAAGGAGAAGTTCCAGATAACGCTTTTTCTTTTTATAAATATTTATTTTCTAATAAAATAAAAAAATTAAATAATTTTTATTATAGTGTTTTTGGATTAGGGGATAAATCTTATGAATATTTTTGTAAAGCTGGAAAAGATTTTGATTCTCGTTTTTCAAAATTAGGAGGTATTTCATTATTACCGAGAGTTGATGCAGATATAGATTATAAAGATATTTTTAATAATTGGATGAATAAAATATTAAAAATAATAAAAAAAAAAAGTAAAAATTTTAATTTTAAAAATAATTTTTCTTTGAATAATAATAAAATTATATTAAATAAATATACAAAAAACAATCCTTTTAAAGCAAATGTATTAATTAATCAAAAAATTACTGGAAGAAATTCTAAAAAAGATATTTATCATATAGAAATTGATTTAATGAATTCTAATATAAAATATTCACCTGGAGATGCATTAGGTGTATGGTTTGAAAATGATTCTTCTTTAATTTTAAAAATTTTAAATTTATTAAATATTTCTAAAAATGATTTAGTTGTTTATAAAAATAAAAAAATAAAAATTTTTTTATTATTAAAAAAAAAATATGAATTAACAGTAAATAATTTTAATGTAACAAAAAAATATTTTAAATATATTAAAAATAATTTTATTATTAATACTTTAAAATCTAATATTTTGAAGTTGAAAAAATATTCTAGATATACACCAATTATAGATATGATTCGTTATTTTCCAATTAACATAACTGCAGAAAAATTATTGTGTATTTTAAGACCTTTAACTCCTCGTTTATATTCTATTTCTTCTTCACAATCGGAATCAGATAATGAAATACATATTACTGTAAGTTTAGTTAAATATATTTATGAGAATTTTTTAAGATTTGGAGGATCTTCTTTTTATTTATCTAATTTATTACAAGAAAAAAAAATAAAAATTTATATTGTTGAAAATGATAATTTTCGTTTACCAAAAGATGATAATGCTTCTATTATTATGGTAGGAGCAGGAACAGGAATTGCACCTTTTCGATCTTTTATGCAAGAAAGATTTTTTAGAAATGCAAAAGGAAAAAATTGGTTATTTTTTGGGAATCAATCTTTTACGGAAGATTTTTTATATCAATTAGAATGGCAAAAATATTATGATTTAGGTTTTTTAACAAAAATTGATTTAACTTGGTCAAGAGATTTAAATAATAAAGAAAAATATATACAACAAAAAATTGATTATCGTGGAAAAATATTGTGGAAATGGATTAAAAAAGGATCTTATATTTATATTTGTGGTAATGCTCAAAAAATGGCTAAAGAAGTAGAAAAATCTTTATTAAATATATTTATTATTTATGGAAAAATGAATTTTGATCAAGCTTGTAATTATTTAAATAAATTAAAAAATAAAAAACGTTATCAAAGAGATATATATTAAAATGAAAAGAAATAAAAAAAAATTTCAAGTTATTGGAAAATTAACTAAAGAAGAAAAAATTAAAAAAAGAAGTAATTATCTTAGGGGAACTATTGTTAAAGATCTTAATAATACAATAACTAATGGATTTCTTGGTGATAATTATTCTTTAATAAGATTTCATGGAATGTATCAACAAGATGATCGTGATATTAGAAGAGAAAGAATAGAACAAAAATTAGAACCAAAATATTCTATGATGTTACGTTGTAGATTACCTGGTGGTGTTATTACTTCTAAACAATGGTTAAAAATTCATTTTTTTTCTGAAAAATATACTATATATGGAAATATAAGATTAACTAATCGACAAACTTTTCAATTACATGGAATTTTTAAAAAAGATCTAAAATTATTACATAATATTTTAAATAATATTGGTTTAGATTCTATAGCTACTGCTAATGATGTTAATAGAAATGTTTTATGTACTTCTAATCCAGATATATCTAAATTACATCAACAAGTTTATAAAATAGCAGTTAAACTTTCAGAACATTTATTACCTAAAACTCGTGCTTATGCTGAAGTATGGTTAGATCAAAAAAAAATTTTAAGTTCTGATAATGAGCCTATTTTAGGTAATACTTATTTACCAAGAAAATTTAAAACTGCAATTATGATACCTCCTGAAAATGATGTTGATATTAATGCAAATGATATGGTTTTTATTGCTATAAAAAATAATAATAATGATCTTGTAGGTTTTAATTTATTATTAGGTGGTGGTTTATCTATTGAGCATGGAAATAATTTAACTTGGCCTTCATGTGCTATTGAATTTGGTTATTTTGATATAAAAAATATATTATCTATTGCAGAATCAGTTGTTTCTATACAAAGAGATTGGGGGAACAGAACAAATAGAAAGAATGCTAAATTAAGATATACTATTGCACGTGTTGGTTTTAAAATTTTTAAAAAAGAAATTGAAAAAAGATCTGGAGTTTTGTTTAAAAAAATAAAAAAATATAAAATTACAAAAAGAGGAGATTTTTTAGGTTGGAAAAAAGGAATAAATAATAAATGGAATTTTACTTTATTTGTACCAAATGGTCGTATTTTAAATAAAAAAAATAATAAAATAAAAACTGCATTATATAAGATTTCTTTAATACATAAAGGTTTTTTTCGTTTAACTGCAAATCAAAATTTAATTATTTGTGATATTGATAGTAAAGTTAAAAAAAAAATTGAAAATATTATTGATATTTATAATTTAAATAAAAATAATAGTATGTTAAAACAAAATTCTATGGCTTGTGTTTCTTTTCCTACTTGTCCTTTAGCAATGGCAGAATCTGAACGTGTTTTAAAAAAATATATAAAAAAAATTGAAAATATTTTATTAAAATATAATCTTTTTGAAGAAAATATTGTATTTAGAATTTCAGGTTGTCCTAATGGTTGTGGAAGATCTTTATTAAGTGAAATTGGTTTAATTGGAAAATCTTTTGGAAAATATAATTTATATATAGGAGGGGATGTAATCGGAACAAGACTTGCTAAAATTTATCGTGAAAATATTGATGAAAAAGAAATATTTAATAATATTGATAATTTAATTTTTATTTGGTCTAAAAATAAATTTAAAAATGAAAGTTTTGGGGATTTTGTCAATCGTTTTAATTTAAATTAATTATATTAATTATAAAAACAAGGATTTTTATGTCTATAATAAATTTATTAAATTTAAATAAATTTAATAAAAAAAAATCATCTGAAATTTTATTTCATTGTAATAAAATTTTAAATAAATTTTCTGCAACGGATCGTATAAGATGGGCTTTAAAAAATTTATTACCTAATTTTGCTATTACTTCTAGTTTTGGTTTGTATTCTTCTGTTATTTTACATATGATTACTAATCAATTTCCCAAAATACCTGTTATTTTAATTGATACAGGTTATTTATTTCCCGAAACTTATCAATTTATTGATTTGTTAAAAATTAGATTAAATTTAAATTTATATGTTTTTCGCTCTAATATATCTTCATCTTGGCAAGAATCTCGTTATGGAAAATTATGGGAAAATGGTATAGAAGGTATTGATTTGTATAATAATATTAATAAAATTCAACCTATGAAACATGCTATTAAAAAATGTTTTATTAATACATGGTTTGCTGGTTTACGTTTTAATCAATCTAAAATAAGGTCTAGTTTTTCATATTTATCTATTAAAAATAATATTTTTAAAATTTTACCAATATTAGATTGGAATGAAAAAAATATTAATGAATATTTAAAAAAACATGATCTTCCTAATCATCCTTTATTTAAAAAGAAATATATTTCTTTAGGTGATGTTCATACAACAAAAAAATATAAATTAGGAATGTCTAAAAAAGATACTCGTTTTTTTGGATTAAAACGGGAATGTGGTTTACATGATAAAATAATTTAGTGTATATATAAATTATTTTAATTTTATTAATATTAATTTTTATTTTTTTTAAAAAAAAATGAAAAAAATGAATTATTTACCTATTTTTTTGAATTTAAAATATAAAAGTATATTAATTATTGGTGGTGGAAATATAGCATATAGAAAAATAATTTTATTATATTCTTTTCATTCTTTTATTAAGATTATATCTAAAAAAATATGTAAAAAATTGTATTTATATATATTAAAAAAAAAAATTCAATGGATTAGTTATAATTTTTCTTGTAAATATTTAAAAAATATTTTTTTAGTAATAATTGCTACAAATAATAAAGATTTTAATAAAAAAATTTTTAATATAATTAATAAAAAAAATATTTTAATTAATACAGTAGATAATGAAAAATATTGTTCTTTTATTTTTCCTTCTATAATAAATAGAAATCCTATTATTATATCTATTTCTTCTTGTGGAAAATCTCCAGTATTAATACGTTTATTAAGAGAAAAAATTGAATCTATTTTATCTATTAATTATGGAAAAATTTCTTTTTTATCAGGAAAATTTAGAAATTTTATAAAAAAAGTTTTTTATAATTTTTCAAATAGAAGATTATTTTGGGAAAAACTTTTTAATAGTAATTTTATTGATCAAGTTATAAATAATAATATTAAATATGCTATACAAACATTATATCATTTTATTATTAATAATAAAAAAAATGAAGGAGAATTAATATTAGTTGGAGCAGGTCCAGGTGATAGTAATCTTTTAACATTAAGAGGTTTACAAGTTTTACAAAGAGCAGATATTATATTATATGATTATTTTATTGGTAAAGAAATATTAAATTATGCAAGAAAAGATGCAGAATTAATATGTGTTGGAAAAAGGTTTGGTTATAATTCAATTAAACAAAATAATATTAATAAACTATTAATATATTTTATAAAAAAAGGTAATAGGGTTGTTAGATTAAAAGGAGGGGATTCCTTTATTTTTGGAAGAGGAGCAGAAGAATTATTAATTGCTAAAAAATTTGGTGTAAATTTTCAAATTGTTCCAGGAATTACTAGCGCAATAGGTATTTCTTCATATATAGGGGTTCCTTTAACTTATAGAAATTATTCTAATAATGTTTTATTTTTAACTGCTAGTAAATATTTAAGAAAAAATTCTATTCTTTATCCAAAAATTCCTGATACTTTAGTAATTTATATGTGTAGAAATAAAATAAAGTTTATTTTAAAAGAACTTTTATTAAAAGGTTTTATTTTAAAAACTCCTATATCATTAATTAGTTATGGAACATTATCTTATCAAAAAGTTTATTTTGGAATATTAAAAAATATTAATGTAATTTCTAAAAACATTTCTGGTCCAATATTATTAATTGTAGGTAAAGTAGTTAATTTACATAAAAAATTATCTTGGTTTAAAAATTTTATATAGTAAAATTTAAAATGTGTTTTAAAAGATTTTATTTAAGGATATTATTATTATCATGAAAAAAAAAAATTCTCATTTAGAGCAATTAGAATCTGAAAGTATATATATTTTAAGAGAAGTAGTTGCAGAATTTAATAATCCTGTAATGCTGTATTCTATTGGAAAAGATTCTTCTGTAATGTTACATTTGGCAAGAAAAGCTTTTTTTCCAGGAAAAATTCCTTTTCCTTTGTTACATGTAGATACAATGTGGAAATTTAAGGAAATGTATGAATTTAGAAATATGATTGTTAAAAAATTAAATTTAGATCTTATTATTTATATTAATAATAATGGTTTAAAAAATAATATAAATCCTTTTTTGGATGGTAGTGAAAAATATACTAATATTATGAAAACAGAAGGATTAAAAAAAGCTTTAGATAAATATAATTTTGATGCTGCTTTTGGAGGAGCGAGAAGAGATGAAGAAAAATCTCGATCTAAAGAAAGAATTTATTCTTTGCGAGATTCTTTTCATAGATGGAATCCAAAAGATCAAAGGCCAGAATTATGGAATAATTTTAATAGTCAAATTAAAAAAAATGAGAGTTTTCGTATTTTTCCTTTATCTAATTGGACGGAGTTAGATATTTGGGAGTATATTTTTATTGAAAATATTGAAATTGTTTCTTTATATTTTGCTAAAAATAGAAAAATTATAAAAAGAGATAATATGTTATTAATGCTTAATGATAATAGAATTTCATTAAAATCAAATGAAAAAATATATAATTGTATGGTTCGTTTTCGAACTTTAGGTTGTTGGCCTTTAACTAGTGCAATTAAATCTAATGCGAATACTATTGAGAAAATTATTAAAGAAGTTTTATTAACAAAATATAGTGAAAGAAATGGTAGAGTTATTGATAATGATCAAATAAGTTCTATGGAACGTAAAAAAAAAGAAGGTTATTTTTAGGATATAATTATAATATGAATGTTTTAAAAAAAAATAAAAATAAAAAAATAGTTGATTTTAATAATTGGATTAATAAAGAAAAAAAAAAAATATTGTTAAAATTTTTAACTTGTGGTAGTGTTGATGACGGAAAAAGTACTTTAATTGGAAGATTGTTACATGATACAAAAAAGATTTTTAAAGATCAATTATCTTCTTTGCAAAAAGATAGTAAACGTCATGGAACACAAGGGGAAAATTTAGATTTTTCATTATTATTAGATAGTTTACAAGATGAAAAAGAACAAGGTATTACTATAGATGTAGCTTATAGATATTTTTCTACAAAAAAAAGAAAATTTATAATTGTAGATGCTCCTGGTCATTCTCAATATACAAGAAATATGGTTACTGGAGCTTCAAATTGTGATGTTGCAATTTTATTAATTGATGCTCGTAAAGGTTTATTAAAACAAACTAAAAGACATAGTTTTATAGTTACTTTATTAGGTATAAATTATTTAATTGTTGCTATTAATAAAATGGATATGGTGAATTACAAAGAAAAAATATTTTTAAATATTAAAAATGAATTTTTAAAATTTTCAAAATTTTTATCAAGAAAATTAAATATTATTTTTATCCCTATATCTGCTTTATTTGGTGAAAATATTGTTTTTAGTAATAATTTAATGCCATGGTATATTGGTCCTACTTTATTAAGTTATATAGAATTTATTAATGTAGAAAAAAAAAATAATAATAATAAATCTTTTATATTTCCTGTTCAATTAATTAATCATCCTAATTCAAATTTTAGAGGTTATTCTGGAACTTTAATATCAGGAAAAATTTTTATTGGGCAAAAGGTGAAAATTTTACCTTCTGGTATTTTTTCAAAAATAAAAGATATTGTTAGTTTTGACGGTATAAAAAAAAATGCTTATTTTGGACAATCTATTACAATATTATTAAAAGATGAAATTGATATTAGTAGAGGGGACTTAATTGTAAATTATAATTCTAAATTATTTCCTCAGGATGAAGCTATAATGAATATTGTATGGATGGATTATGAAAAATTAATTTTAGGAAAATCTTATTTTATAAAAATTGCAGGAAAAAAAATAAAAGCATGTGTAAAAAAAATTTTTTATAAAATAAATATGGATACATTTAAAAAAAAAAAAATAAAAGAATTAAATTTAAATGATATTGCTTTAGTTCATGTTTTTTTTGAAGAAAAAATAATATTTGAAAAATATAAAAATAATCGTATATTAGGCGGTATGATTTTTATTGATATATTTAATAATAGAACTGTTGCTGTTGGGATGATTAAAAAAAATAAAATTAAAATAAGTAATAATAAAAATATAGTTAATAAAGTTTTTGAGTTAGAATTAAATTCTTTTATTTGTAAATATTTTCCGCATTGGGGTGTAAAAAATTTATTAAATAATTTGGAAAATAATTAATATGAATAATATTAATATTTATTGGAATCAATATTCTATTAATCATCGTTTACGGGAAATACATCATAAACATAAATCTTTTGTTTTATGGTTTACAGGTCTTTCTGGTTCTGGAAAATCTAGTATTGCAAATTATTTAGAAAAAGAATTTTATATGTATGGTATTAGTACATATTTATTAGATGGTGATAATATAAGACATGGTTTATGCAAAGATCTTAGTTTTAGTAAATTAGATAGAAAAGAAAATATTAGACGTGTTTCTGAAGTAATAAAATTAATGATAGATTCTGGTTTAATTGTTTTAAGTACATTTATTTCTCCATATAAGAAGGATAGAAAAATTGCTAAAAATATTATTGGTGATAAAAGATTTTTTGAAATTTTTATTGATACTTCTTTAAAAACTTGTTCGGTTAGAGATCCTAAAGGTTTATATAAAAAAGCTAATGATGGAAAAATATTAGATTTTACTGGAGTTGGTTCTGTATATGAAAAACCAATTAATCCTGATATTTATATAAATGGTGAAAAAAAAATAAGTAATAATGTTAAAAAAATATTTTATTTTTTTAAAAATAAAATATTTTTTTAAATAAATTTAAAATTTATTTTTATTAATAATATATATTATATAATATATATTATATAATATATATTAATTAATAATAAAATATTTATATTATAATAAAATAATATATTTTATAAAATAAATAATAATAAATATTATTTAATAATTTTAACAAATATATATATATATGATTATTCTAATAATAGAGATATTTATTATTAGAATAGTCAAATTTTATTTTAAATAATTTTATTTTTTAGTTCTTTGAATCCATTATAAGGAGCAATTTTATTTCCTAATTTTTCTTCAATTCTTATTAATTGATTATACTTAGCTATTCTTTCTGATCTACTCATTGAACCTGTTTTAATTTGTCCTGAAGATGTTCCTACAGATAAATCTGCTATTGTAGTATCTTCAGTTTCTCCAGATCTGTGTGATATAATTACATTATAATTATTTTTTTTTGCCATTTTTATAGCATTAATAGTTTCTGTTAGTGTTCCTATTTGATTAGGTTTTATTAAAATTGCATTAGCTATTTTTTTTTTAATTCCTTTTTTAAGAATTTTTGTATTAGTTACAAATAAATCATCACCTACTATTTGTATATTTTTTCCTATTTTTTTTGTTTGATAATAAAAACCTTTCCAATCTTCTTCGTTTTGACCATCTTCTATAGATAAAATAGGATATTTTTTTGTTAATTTTTCTAAATAATGAGTCATTTCTTTTGATGTTAATTTCATATTTTCAGAAGATAATATGTATTTTTTTGTTTTTTTATCATAAATTTCTGAAGCTGCACAATCTATTGCTAAAGAAATATCAGTTCCAAAAATATATCCGGATTTTTCAGTAGCTTCTTTTATTATTTCAAATATTATTTTATTTGATTTTAAATTTGGAGCGTATCCTCCTTCATCACCTACTGTAGTACTAAATTTATTTTTATTTAAAATTAAACCTAAGTTATGAAAAATTTCTGAACTTATTCTTATTGCTTCTTTTATGTTTTTTGCGGAAATAGGTTGTATCATAAATTCTTGTATGTCTATATTATTATTTGCATGTTTTCCTCCATTAATAATGTTTATCATAGGTAAAGGCATGGAAAAAATATTTGGTGTATTATTTAATATAGAAATGTATTTGTAAAAAGGTATGTTTTGAACTATTGCAGCTGCTTTTGCATTAGCTAAAGAAACAGCAAGAATTGTATTTGCCCCTAAATTAGATTTATTTTTTGTTCCGTCTAATTCTATTAAAGTTTTATCAATTGTTTTTTGGTTTATAGAATCTTTTTTATATAATATTTTAGATATTGTTTCGTTGATAAATTTTACTGATTTTTTAACTCCTTTTCCTAAAAATCTATTTTTATTATTATCTCTTAATTCTACTGCTTCTTTTTTACCTGTAGATGCTCCAGAAGGAACAGAAGCTGTTCCAATACTTCCATTTTTTAAATATACTTCTGCTTCCACTGTTGGTATTCCTCTTGAATCCATTATTTCTCTACCTATAATTTTTATAATTTTTGACATTTTTTTTCCTTATTTTTTTTATAATTTATACTAGCATTTACAAAACCAATAAATAAAGGATGTACTTTATTTGGAGTAGATTGAAATTCTGGGTGAAATTGACATGCTATAAACCATGGATGATTTAATAATTCTATTATCTCAATAGAATTATTATTTTTTGAATATCCTGCTATTAATAATTTTTTGTTATTTATTTTATTGAATAATTTTTTATTTATTTTGTATCTGTGCCTGTGTCTTTCTTTTATTTTTTTTTTTCCATATAATTTATAAGATAAACTATTTTTATTTAAATAACAAATTTTACTTCCTAAGCGCATGTTTTTTTTAAATTTTTTATTTTTATTTATAATAATTATTGGAAATTTACATTTAGGTTTAAATTCTGTTGAATTTGCTTCTTTTATATTTAAAATATTTTTTGAAAATTCTATTATTGCAATTTGTATTCCTAAACAAATACCAAAATATGGTATTTTATTTTTTCTTGCATATTTTGTTGCTTTTATTTTTCCTTTTATTCCTTTTTTTCCAAATCCTCCTGGTATTAATATTCCATGTAATTTTTTAAATGTTTTATTTTTAAATTTTATTTTTTTTGAATTTATAATTTTAATATTTATTTTTGTTTTTAATTTTATACCGGTATGTTTTAATGCTTCAATAATAGATTTATAAGAATCTGGAGTTTTTATATATTTTCCTATTATACCTATATTAATTTTTTTTTTTGTATTTAATTCTTTTTTTGCTAATTTTTTCCATTTTTTTAAATTTGCTTTTACTGTGTTTATCATAAAATATTTACAAATATATTTGTCTACACCTTGTTTATTTAATAAACTTGGTATATTATAAATAGAATTTGTATCTTGTAATGTTATAACTTTTTTTTTTGGTATATTACAAAATAATGATATTTTTTTTTTTTCTTTGTTTGTAATGTTTTTTTTTGATCTACAAATTAACATATCAGGTTGAATTCCTATAGATAATAATTTTTTTACAGAATGTTGGGTTGGTTTTGTTTTAATTTCTTTTGTAATAGATAAATAAGGTAATAAAGTTAAGTGTATATAAAGTATATTTTTTTTTCCTATTTTTGTTTTTATTTGTTGTATAGCTTCTAAAAATGGTATAGATTCTATGTCTCCTACTGTTCCTCCAACTTCTACTAATATTATATCGTTATTTTTAGCTACAGATATAATTCTTTTTTTTATTTCTTCAGTAACATGAGGAATAATTTGTATAGTTTTTCCTAAATAATCTCCTTTTTTTTCTTTTTTAAATATTTTTTTATATACAGAACCTGTAGTAAAATTATTTTTATAGTTCATTTTTATATTAAGAAATCTTTCATAATGTCCTAAATCTAAATCTGTTTCTGATCCATCTTCTGTTACAAATATTTCTCCATGTTGATTAGGACTCATAGTTCCAGGGTTTACATTTAAGTAAGGATCTATTTTTATGATATTTACTTTTAATTTTCTTGATTCAAGAATAGATGCAATAGAAGCGATTGTTACTCCTTTACCTAATGAAGAAACAACACCTCCTGTTATAAAAATATATTTTGTAATCATATTCAACCAAAATTTAAATTTTTTTTATAGAAAATAAATAATTAATATATATTATATTTATATATTAAATAATATTAATAATATATATTTTTTTTTTAAAAAATTATATTTATTTTATTTTTATTGTTCTGTTGAAATTTAATATTTTTTTTGTAGATTTTATATAATCTATATAAAAATATCCTTCTCTTTCAAATTGATAATGAAAATTAGTTTTTAATGTATATATATTAGATTCTATATAACCTTTTTTAATTTTTAATGATTTTTTATTAATATTATTTAAAAATTTTTTAGATAATTCTGGATTTTTTAGATTAAAAAGAGGTTTGTATAATCTAAATTTAGCTAAATGAGAATTTTTTTCAGAAATCCAATGTATTATTTTTATTTTTTTAAAAATTTTACCTAATGTTTTTTTATAATATTTACAAAAAAAAATATTTTTATTTTTTTTTTTTTTTATTTTATAAATTTTAATATTATAAGAATATCTTAATTTAATTTTTTTTTTAATGATATATTTTTTTTTTTTTTTATTATATATATCATATTTATCAATATATAAAGTGTTTGTAAATATAATATATTTATTTCCCATATTATTATTTTTTGGATTTTTAGGTATAAATAATATTTTTTTATAATTTTTTGGTAAATTAGTAATAATAATTTTAATAGGATTTATTATCGCCATGCTTCTTTCAATTTTATAGTTTAGTTCTTTTTTTAAGCAAGATTCTAATGATGATAATTGTAAGATATTTTCTTTTTTCGTTATTCCTGATTTTTTACAAAAATTTATTAAAGATTTTGCTGTATATCCTTTTCTTCTTAATCCAGATATAGTATGTATTCTAGGATCATTCCAATCTTGTATTTTTTTTTTTTTAATTAATTTTTTTATTTTTCTTTTTGATAATATTGTATTTTCAATATTAAGTTTTGAAAATTCATATTGTTTTGGTTTATTTTTTACTTTTATTTTTTTTAAAATCCATTTATATAATTTTTTATTTTCTAAAAATTCTAATGTGCATAATGAATGTGTTATTTTTTCTATTGAATCAGAAATACAATGACTGAAATCATACATAGGATAAATGCACCATTTTTTTTTTGTTTGATGATGATAATCAAATTTTATACGATAAATTATTGGATCTCTCATAATAATACAAGAAGATTTCATATTTATTTTAGCTCTTAAACATGCTTCTCCTTCTTTAAATTTACCATTTTTCATTTTTTTAAATAATTTTAAATTTTTTTGAATACTGTTTTTTCGATATATATTTTTTTTTCCTATTTTATAAAAATTTCCTCTTTCTTTTTTAATAATTTTAATATTAGAAAGATCTACATAAGCTAATTTTTTTTTAATAAGTTTAATTGCATATTTGTATATTTTTTTAAAATACTTAGATGTGAAAAATATATTTTTTTTTATTTTATATCCTAACCATTTTATATCATTAATAATAGAAAAAATAAATATTTTTTTTTCATTTGTAGGATTAGTATCATCAAATCTTAAATTACATTGTCCATTTTTTTTTTTTGCTATTTCAAAGTTTATACATATAGATTTTATATGTCCTAAATGTAAATGACCATTTGGTTCTGGAGGAAATCTGGTTATTATTTTTTTTTTTTTATTTTTTAAAATATAATTATTTATTATTTTATAAATAAAGTTATTTTTATTAAAGTCTATTTTACTCATATTTTATAATTTTATAAACATATAAATTTTATATAATTATATACAAATATTTTTTTTTTTGTTAATTATTTTGATTAAAATAAATGTAGACATATTTTTAAAAGTTTTGTATATTATATTTAAATTGTTTAATTTTATTATTTTTGGCTACGTAGCTCAGTTGGTTAGAGCGCAGCACTCATAACGCTGAGGTCATGGGTTCAATTCCCTTCGTAGCTAAAATATTTTTTTTTTTTTGCGGAAGTGGCGAAATTGGTAGACGCACTAGATTTAGGTTCTAGCACCAAATGGTTTGCGAGTTCGACTCTCGTCTTCCGTATTTATTTATTTATTTTTTTTTTGGGGTATAGCCAAGTGGTAAGGCACCGGTTTTTGATACCGGTATCCCTGGTTCGAATCCAGGTACCCCAGTTTTTATTTATTAAATATCTTTAATTTGTATAATATATTTTAAAATAATTTTTTTATTATTTTTGATATAAAATATTATGGATTTAATTATGAATGTAAATCAATTAAAAAAATCTGTTGCTTTATCAGCAATAAATTATATTTCTTTTAGTGATGTAATTGGTATAGGAACAGGAAGTACAATTAAGTTTTTTATAGAAGGTTTAGGAAAAAAAAATTTTTTTATTAAAGGAGCAGTTTCAAGTTCTAGTTCTACTTCTTTATTATTAAAGAAATATAAAATTAAAGAATTATATTTAAATGATGTAAAATTTCTTTCTTTTTATATAGATGGTGCAGATGAAATTAATATGTTTTTTGAAATGATAAAAGGTGGTGGAGCTGCTTTAACTAAAGAAAAAATTATTGCAAAAAAATCAAAAAAATTTATTTGTATAGTAGATGAATTTAAAATTGTAAATACGTTAGGTTTTTTTCCTTTACCTTTAGAGATTATTCCTATGTCTTATAAATTTGTTAAATGTGAATTAAAAAAAATAGGTGGAAATGTAAAATTAAGAAAAAATATTATTACAGAACATGGAAATATTATTTTAGATATTTTTAATTTATATATTTATGACCCTTATTACATAGAAAATAAAATTAATTCTATTCCTGGTGTAGTTACTGTTGGTTTATTTTCTTTAAGAAAAGCAGATTTGATTTTAATTGGTACTAAAAATGGTGTAAAAATAATAAAAAAAATTTAATTTTTTTTTTTTTTTATTTATTTTTATTTATTTATATTTATTTTTTTTTATTTATTTTTATATATTTTTTTATTGATTTTTTTTTATTAATAATAAATTTTTTTTTATTTATTATTTTAAATTTTTTTTTATTAAATTCTTTTTTATATTTATTTGATAAATGTAAACCAGAATAATGTATTCCTTTTTTCTTTAATAAAAATTTTATAACAAATTCTGAATAAGTATATTTTGGGTTTGTAAAAGATTTTTTAAATTTTTTACATGCATTTGTATATTTTTTATTTTTAAAACAAATATCAAATATTTTTGCAATTTTTATTAAATCTTTATATAATTTTTTATTTATTTTTTTAATTTTTATTTTCATATTATTAAAATAATTAATTATTTTTTTTTTTGGTTTTCTCCCTTCAAATATTATTTTTTTCCAATTTTTATTAATAATAATTAATTCTTTGTTATTTATTTTAGGAGATTTTTTTAAAAAACACCATATTAAAAAAATATCTAATATTAGTATTTGTTTTTTATTAATTCCTATAGATGAAAATGGATTAATATCTAAAGATCTTATTTCTATATATTCTATTCCTTTTTTTTTAAGATTTTTTAATAATGATTCATTTTTTTTTGTGTTTCTTTTTGGTCTAATTTGTGTATATAATTCACTTTCCATTTGTAAAATATTAATATTTATTTGTTGTAATATATTTTTTTTATCTTTTAACCCTATTTTTTTAAAATTTTTACATGGAGTATTTAATAATTTTTTTAAATTTTTAATGTAACTTTTTAATGAATTAAATTTTATTTTATTTTTATTATTTATATTATTTTTATTAATAAAACTTTGTCCTAAACGTAATGATGTTGACCAAGGAAGAAAAATCATATCATATTTTTTTTTATAATTTTTAAATTTTATTTTTTCATTTTTTATATATTCTTTAGATATTGCAGGAGAAGAACCAAAAAGATATGGTATTATCCAACCAAATCTATAATAATTTCTTATAATATTTAAATAACCTTCAGATTTGTTTTTTATTATTTTTTTTTTAATCCATAAATTTAATAATTTATTTGGTAAAGAAAAATTATAATGAATTCCAGCAACTATATTCATTAATGTTCCATATCTTTTTTGTAATCCTTTTCTATATAACGTTTTTTTTAAACCAATATCTGATTTCCCATATTTTGCTAATTTAATTTTTTTATTATTTGATATTTTACATGGTATGCTAAAAGGCCATATTAATTCTGGTTTAATATTTTTTATTATATATTTATGTATATCATGTAAAAAATTTAATAAATATTTATTATTATTTGTTTTTGGAGTTATAATTTCTAGTAAATTTTCTGAAAAATCTGTTGTTATCCATTCATTTGTTAATGAATATCCCATATTTTTAGGATAATTTTTTTTTGACATTTTTCCTTTATTATTAATACGTAATCCTTCTCTTTCTATTCCTTTATAAATATTTTTTAATATTTTTGGATTTTTTTTTATCCATTTTAATTTTTTTGAGATATTTTGTAACAAAATTATCTCCATTTTTTTTTAAAATTAATTATTATATTATATATTTTAATAAATAATTTTGCACTTGAAAGGATTTGAACCTTTTACCTCTCGGTTCGTAGCCGAGTGCTCTATCCAGATGAGCTACAAGTGCAAATTTTAATATAATTATATGATGAGAGAGGGATTCGAACCCTCGATGCATTTTATTACATACTCCCTTAGCAGGGGAGCACCTTAAACCACTCGGTCATCTCACCTATATTATATTTTTTATTATTTTTAATTATATATTTTTTTTTTTTATTTTTTCAGCTTGAATTTTTTGATATATTTCTTCTCTATGTACAGAAATTTTTTTAGGTGCATTTATACCAATTCGTACTTGATTTCCTTTTACTCCTAAAACTGTTACTGTTACCTCATCGCCAATTATGAGTGTTTCGCCAACTCGACGAGTGAGAATAAGCATGTTTTTCTCCTTATCTTTCAAAAAGAATATATTATATTTATAATAATATTTAATTATATTATATTAATTTAAATATTATTATTTTTTTATTTAAAATTTAATTTTAATTATATAATAAATTAATATTATAATATTATCAATTATTTTTTTTAATAATTAATATTAACCAATTTTTTATATTTTTAATAGTTTTTTTTATTTTTTTTGTTTTTAAAAAATTTCCTTCTGCAATTTCATTTTTTCCACCTCCTTTTCCTTTTTTTATTGTAAATATTTTTTTTATTATTTTTTTTGCTGTAATTATTTTTGTTATTTTTTTATCAACATTAATAATAATTCTATTTTTAAATTTATTTTTACTTATTAAAATTATTATAGAATTATTATTTTTTAATTTGTCTATCATTTTTCTTAAAATTTTATGATTTTTATATTTTATAATATTTATTAATAAATTAATATTATTTATTTTAACAAATTTTTTTTTTATTTTTTCAATTTTTTTTTTATATATTTTTTTTTTGTATATTTTATTTTTATTTTTTATTTTTTTTATTAAATTATTTATTTTATATATTTTTTTTATAAAATTATTTTTATCTGTTTTTAAAAGTTTTAATCCTTTTAATATATTTATTTCTTGTTTTTGTATGTAAGAAATTGCTTTATTTTGTGTACAAGCTATTATTCTTCTAGTTGTGGAAGATATTCCTGATTCAGAAATAATTTTAAATGTTCCAATATCTCCTGTATATTTAGTATGAGTTCCTTTACATAATTCTATAGAAAAATTATCTATTATAATAACTCTAACTTTTTTTTTATATATATTATTAATTAAACTTATCGCTCCTTTTTTTTTTGCTTCTTTAAATTTCATTTTTTTTTTTTTTATTTTAATATTTTCAGAAATAATTTGATTTATTATTTTTTCTATTTTATGTAATTGATATAATGGTATTTTTTTATTATGTAAAAAATCAAATCTTATATATTTATCATTTATAAATGAACCTTTTTGTATAATATTTTTTTTTAAAATTTTTTTTAAAGATGTATTTAATAAATGTGTTGTAGTATGATTATTTTGTATTTTTTTTCTTCTATTAATATTAATAGTGGAAAATAAAATATCATTAATTTTTATTGTTCCTGAAATCATTTTTCCAATATGAATTATTGTATTATTATTTTTTTTTGTATTTTTAATTTTAAAAAAGTTTTTTTTATAATATATTAATCCATTATCTCCAATTTGACCTCCTGATTCACCATAAAATGGAGTTTTATCAAGAATTATCTCTCCTTTTTCACCTTTTTTAATTTTATTAGTTTTTTTTTTTTTTATGATTATTTTTTTTACTTTGGACAAATTAATATGTTTATTTTTATAACCTTTAAATTTTGTGTTTAATGAAAAATAATCTATTAATTTATTTTTTTTTTGTTTTTTTTTATTTTTTTTTTTTTCTTTTATATAACCTAATTTATCAAATTTTATTTTTTTTTTATTACATATTTCTTTAGTTAATTCTGGTGGAAATCCATATGTGTCATATAAATTGAATATTATTTTTCCATTTATTTTTTTTTTATAATTTTTTATTTTTTTATAAATTATTTTTAATCCCCTTTTTAATGTATTGTTAAATTTTATTTCTTCTTTTTTTAGTATATTTATTATTTTTTTTTTTTTTATTTTTTTATATATATTTATTTTTTTTATATTATGTAAGGTTATTTTTACTAATTTATATAAAAATGGTTTTTTTATACCTATTTTTCTTCCTGAAATTACTGCTCTTCTTATTATTTTTCTAAGAATATATCCTTGTTTTATATTTGATGGGTGTATTTTTTCTGATATCATTAAAATAGAAGAACGTATATGATCAGTTATTATATTAATAAAATTTTTATTTTTTTTTTTATATTTTATTTTTAATATTTTAATAATTTTATTTTTAATTTTTATATAAGAATCTATTTTATAATTAGAATATACTTTTTGTATTACAGAAGTAATACGTTCTAAACCCATTCCAGTATCTACTGTAATATTTGGAAGTTTTTTAAAATTTCCTTTATTATCTTTATTAAATTCCATAAATACAATATTCCAAATTTCTATAATTTTTTTTTTTTTGTTAATATTTTTATTAGTAATATTTCTTTTTATTTTTCCATAATTATAAAAAATTTCTGTACAAGGACCACAAGGTCCAGTATTTCCCATTTGCCAGAAATTTTCAGAAGTGTAAGGTTTATTTTTAATATCTTTCATTATTATTATTTTTTTTTTTGATATTTTTATAATATTTTTCCATATTAAATATGATTTTATATCTTTTTCATATATTGTTACCCATATTTTTTTTTTATTTAAATTAAACCATTTTTTTGATGTTAATAATTCCCAAGCAATTTTAATAGCTTTTTTTTTAAAATAATTTCCAAAACTAAAATTTCCTAACATTTCAAAAAATGTATGATGATTTTTTGTGTTTCCAACTTTTTTTAGATCGTTATGTTTTCCTCCAGTTCTAATACAATTTTGAACGGTAACAATTTTATTATATTTTGGTTTATTTTTTCCTAAAATTATATTTTTAAATTGATTCATTCCAGCATTGGTAAATAATATTGAATTATCATCTTTAGGTATTAATTTACTACTTGGTAATATTTTATGTTTTTTTTTTGAAAAATATTTTAAGAAAATAGAACGTATTTCATTAGTAGTTTTGTACATTTTATCCTTATATAATTTTTTAAATATGATAAATATATTTTAAATTTATTTTTAAAATAATAATATCAATTTATTAATTTTAATATTTATTATTAGGAATATATAATGAAAAAAATTAATTTAATTAAAATAGTCCCTTTTTATTTAAAAAAGAAAAGATTAGATTTAATTTTAGTATATTTATTTAAGGAATTTTCTCGTACTTTTTTAAAAAAATTAATTTTAGAATATTCTGTTTTTGTAGATGATAATATTATTTTTAATCCTAAAAAAAAAATTTTTGGTGGAGAAATAATAAGAATTTTTACTTATTTAAATTTTTTAAAATTTAATAATATTTTTTTAAAAAATATTTTAAACATTGTTTATGAAGATGATTTTTTTTTAATTATTAATAAATCTTTTAATATGATTATTCATCCTTTTAAAGGTTGTTTAAATATAACATTATTTGATATTTTATTAAATAAATATAATTTTTCTAAAAATATACCAAGAGCTGGTATTTTACATAGATTAGATAAAAATACTACTGGATTAATTATTATAGCTAAAAAATTATTTATATATAAAATTTTTTTAAATTTATTTAAAAAAAAAAAAATTTCTCGTGAATATTTAGTATTAGTATGTGGAAATGTAATATCAGGAGGTACAATAAAATTTCCTATTTCTCGTAATAATTTTAAAAAAAAACATATGAAAGTAGATTTTTTAAATGGTAAAAATTCAATTACTCATTATAGAGTTATAAAAAAATATTATTTTTATACATATTTGAAAGTTTTTTTAGAAACAGGAAAAACGCATCAAATTAGGTTGCATTTATCTTATATTAATTTTCCAGTATTTGGAGATCTTGTATATAATAAAAAGAATATTTATAATAAAAATATATTACATAATATTTCTTTATTTCCTAGACAAGCTATGCATGCTCAAACATTAAAATTTTTTCATCCGTTTACTAATCAATTAATGTATATAAGCACTTCTGTTTATAAAGATATTAAAATTTTAATAAATTATTTAAATAAAAATTTTTAATTTATTTTTTTTTTAATCTTTTTATTGATGTTTTTAAAGCTATTAAATATCCATCTATTCCAAAACCAGAAATTATTCCTTGAGAAATATCAGAAAACCAAGATTTAGATCTAAATTTTTCTCTAGAAAAAATATTTGATATGTGAACTTCTATAAATGGTATTTTTACAGCCAAAAGAGCATCTCTTAAAGCTATACTCGTGTGTGTAAAAGCAGCAGGATTTATTATAATGTAATCTATTTTTTTTTGTGAAATATGTATTTTATTAATTAATTTATTTTCTGAGTTAGATTGAAAATGATATAATTTGCAATTTAATTTTTTTGCTTTTTTTTTTATTATTTTTATTAATTTTTTAAAATTTATATTTCCGTATAATTTTGGTTCTCTAAATCCTAATAAATTTAAATTAGGTCCATTTAATAATAATATTTTTTTTTTTTTAATTTTTTTTTTCATATTTTTATATTTTTTTATTTTTTTTATTTTTTTTTATTTTTTTTTATTTTTTTTTATTTTTTTTTTATTTTTTTTTTATTTTTTTTATTTTTTAAAATATTATATTAATATTAAAATATTTTATATATTTTTTTTTATTATAAATATATTTTTAAAATAATTTAAATATTAATTTATTTTAAATATTAAATTTTATTTTTTTTTGTTTTTTTTTAATTTTTCGCCGTCTTTTTTTAAGACGGCTTATTTTATTTTATTTTTTCTTTAATTTTTGCTTCTTTACCTTTTTTGTTACGTAAATAATATAATTTTGCTTTTCTTACTTTTCCAAATCGTTTAATTTTAATTTTATTTATTATAGGAGAATGTGTTGGAAATACACGTTCTATTCCTTCTCCGTTAGATATTTTTCTTATTGTAAAAGAAGAATTTAATTGTTTTTTTTTTATTGCGATTACTATTCCTTCAAAATTTTGTAATCTTTTTTTTTTTCCTTCTTTTACCCAAATTTCTACTAATATTGTATCTCCAGTATTAAATTTAGGTATATTTTTTTTTTGTTCTTTTTCTATTTCTTGAATAATATTATACATTATTAAATAATCCTTTTTTTTATATATAAATTATTTTTAAATATATTTTTCACTAATAAATATTATTTTTTTTTTTATTTCTATATATTTAATTATTTTTTTATATATAAAAGGAATTAATATTTTTTTTTTTTTTTTTATTATTAAAATATCATGTTTTTTATTGGTAATAATATTATTTATTTTACCTAAATATTTATTTTTTTTTGTAAATATATGACATTTTATAATATCTTTCCAATAATAATTATTTTTTATTTTTGGAAGATTATACATATTAGTTGATATTTTTTTATTTTTAAATTTTATTGATTTTGTTCTATTTTTAATATTATTAATTTTTATTAAAAAAATATTTTTTTTTTTTTTATATTTTTTTATTTTAATGTAAAAATATTTTTTTTTTTTTTTTATAAATAATGGTTTATAATTTAAAAAATTTTTTTTAATTTCTGTATAAGAAATCAATTTTAAATATCCTAATATTCCATATGGTTTTTTAATTTTTCCAATTAATATTATTTTTTTTTTTTTATTTATTTTTATAATTTTTCTTCTTTTATTTTATTTATTAAATATTTAATTCTAGAAGTTATTTTTACTCCTATTTTTTTCCAGTATTTTAATTTTTTTATATTTATAAAAATATTATTTTTTTTTTTACTTTTTATTGGATTGAAATAACCAATTTTTTCAATAAATCTTCCATTTCTTGGAAATCTTGTATCTGCTACAACAATTTTATAAAATGGTTTTTTTTTACAACCATGTCTCGCTAATCTTATTATAACCATTTTTTCTCCTTTTTTATTATTTATATTTTTTTTAAAAAAAATTTGGTATAAAATTTTTTAATGAGTTAAAAATTTTATTTATACCATTTTTTTTTATTTTTATTATTGTTTTTTTAATGTTTAAAAAATTTCTTAATAATATATTTATTTTTTGCACAGAAATTCCAGATCCTTTTGCTATTCTTTTTTTTCTAGAATTTTTTATTATTTTTGGATTTTTTCTTTCTTTATTAGTCATAGAATATATTATAGTTTCTAATTCTTTTAATGTTTTATTTTTTTTTTTTTTTTTAATTGAAATTTTATTAATAATTTTATTTATTATATTTGATTTTTTTATTTTTTTTAAATATTTTAAACAATCATTTAAATTAAAAGAAATTTTTTTTTTTATTATTTTTTTTTTTTTTTTTTTTTTTATTTTTATTTTTTTTTTTATTTTTTTTATTAATGAAAAAATATTATTTAATCCTAATATTTTTTTTGTTATTTTTATTGGACAAAATTTTTTAATTGAATTTATTTTTTCTCCATTACTTATAAATTTTATTGGTATTTTTGTTAAATATTTACATGATAAAGCTATTCCGCATCTTGCATTACTATCCATTTTTGTTAAAATTATACCTGTTATTGGTAATAAATTATTATATTTTTTAATAATATTTATTGAATCTTGTCCTATCATAGAATCAATTACAAATAATGTTTCATTTGGTTTTATTTTTTTATACATATTTTTTAGTTCTTTCATCATTTTTTTATTATTATGTAATCTTCCAGATGTATCTATTAATAATATATCATAAAAATTTTTTTTTGCTTTTTTAATACTTTTTTTTGCAATATTTATTGGTTTATCATTTTTTTTAGATAAAAATACATCTAATTTTTCTTTTTCTGAAAGTAATTTTAATTGTTTTATTGCAGAAAATCTATTAACATCAGTAGATACTGTTAATATTTTTTTTTTATTTTTTTTTTTAAATAATTTTCCTAATTTTATTAAATTAGTAGTTTTTCCAGATCCTTGCAATCCAATGATTAATATTTTTGTTAATTTATTTTTATTTAATTTTATTTTTTTATTTTTTTTTCCTAAAATTTTTATTAATTCTTTTTTTACTATTTTAATAAATTCTTGTCCTGGGGTTAAATGTTGATTTATTTTTTTTCCTATAACTTTTTTTTTTATATTTTTAGTAAATTTTTTTATTACTAATAATGCTACATCAGCTTCTAATAATGATTTTCTTAGTTCTCTTAAAGAATATTTAATATTTTTTTTAGTTAATCTTCCTTGATCATATATTTTTTTTATAATTACAGAAATTTTTTTAGTTAGATTATTAAACATTTTTTTCTCAATTATATATTTTTAAATGATATTATTATTAATAGGATAATATCCTAATATTTTTATTTTTTTTGTTTTTAATATCATTTGAGATAATATTTTTTTCATGTTTTTAGTATATGCTTTTATTAAAATTTCTAAAAAAAAATTTTTTTTATTTAATGATTTTATATTAAATTTTTTTTTTTTTAATAGTAAAAATATTTTAATTAATTTTTTTTTTTTTTTTAAAGTAAAAAATAATGTTAATTTGTATTTTTTATTTTTATTTATTTTTATTTTTTTATTTGATAATATTACAAATCTTGTAGTGTTATTTTTTTTATTAGATATATTTTTTATTAATGTATATAAATTATATATTTTGCAATATTTTTTATTTCCTATAGCAGCTATATTGTTTTTATTTATTAATGATATTTTTTTCATTGCTTGAGAAGTGCTTTTTGTAATATTTAAATTCCATTTTGAATATTTTTTAATAAAAATATTACTTTGTTTAATAGGTTGTTCATGACTGTAAATATTTTTTATATTTTCTATTTTAGTATTTTTTTTAACTAGTAAACAATGTTTTATTAATATATTAATTTCATTTATTATAAATAAATTTGTTTTTTTTAAAAGATTTAAAATTTCATTAATATAACCTGAACATATATTTTCAATAGGTAATATCGTGTAATGAAATAATTTATTTTCATTTTTTTTTATTGCTATTTTAAAATTTTTACAATTTATTTTTTTAATTTTTTTTTTTTTTTTTTTAATGTATTTACAAGCAGCTTCATATGAATAAGAACCTTTTGGTCCTAAAAAAAATATTTTTTTTTTTTTTAATATTTTTTTTTGTATATATCTTGATTCTTTAATGATTATTTTAAATATTTTTTTTAAAAAAAATTTTTTTATTTTTTTTTTTTTTCCTATTTTTAATAAAAAATTTAAAAGTTCTTTTTCTCTTTTTTTATCTTTTATAGAAAAATTATTTTTTATTTTTATTTTTGCTATTTTTTTTATTATTTTTTTTCTTTTAGCTAAAATTAAGATTATTTTTTTATCTATTTTATTAATTTTTTTTCTTAAATAAAGTAAATTTTTTTTAAAATTCATGTTTTTTCCTTTATAATTTAAAATTATTTTTGATATTTTATATTTTTAAATATTTAATAATATATTAATAATACATTAATATAAAGATTAAGGTAAAAAATTATATATGAAAACATTTTCAGCTAATAATCAAATTAAAAGATCTTGGTATTATATCGACGCAAAAAATAAAATATTAGGAAGGTTAGCAACTAAAGTTGCATGTTATTTAACAGGAAAACATAAAGTAATTTATACTCCTCATATAGATACAGGAGATTATATTATTATTTTAAATGCAAGTAAAATTAAAGTTACTGGTAATAAAAATATAAAAAAAAAATATTATCATCATACAGGATATATAGGTGGTATTAAATCAATATTATTTAAAGATATGTTAATTAAAAATCCTAAAAAAATTATAAAATTAGCTGTTAAAGGAATGTTGCCTAAAGGTTCTTTAGGAAGAGTTATGTTAAATAAATTAAAAATTTATATAAATGATATTCATATAAATTTTGCTCAAAAGCCAAAATTTTTAAAAATTTAATTGGAAAAATTATGAATATAATACAAAATTATGGAACTGGTCGTCGTAAAACTTGTTCTGCTAGAGTTTTTTTAAAATTAGGAACAGGTAATATTGTTATTAATACTCGTTCTTTAGAAAATTATTTTTGTAGAAAAACAGCATGTATGATAGTTTTACAACCATTAGAATTATTAGATCTTGTAAATAAGTTTGATTTTTATATTACCGTTAAAGGAGGAGGAATATCAGGACAGGCTGGAGCGATTAGGCAAGGAATAACTAAATCATTAATACAGTATGATCATACATTACGTTCTGAATTAAGAAAATTTGGTTTTGTTACAAGAGATTCTCGTAAAGTTGAAAGAAAAAAATTTGGTTTTAGAAAATCTAGAAAACGTCCTCAATTTTCAAAAAGATAATTTTTTTATAACCCGGGTTTTAAAATCCGGGTTGTTGATATTAATAATTATAATATTATTTTTTTAAAAAAATATTAATTTTTTTTAATAGTTTTTTTATTCCTTTTTTAGTAATACATGAAATAAAATAATATTTTTCTTTTTTAATATTTAATATTTTTTTAATTTTTTTTTTAATTAAAATAAGTTCTTTATTATTTAATAAATCAATTTTATTAAAAATTATCCATATATTTTTTTTATTTATTTTTTCTTTAAATTTATTAATTTCTTTTTTTATAATTAAAATATTATTTTTAATTTCTAATATATTTTTTTTTTTTATATCTACAATATGTAATAACATTTTACATTTTTTTAAATGTTTTAAAAATCTAAAACCTAAACCAATTCCTTTTGAAGCACCTTTTATAATTCCTGGAACATCTGCAATAGTAAATTTTTTTTTTTTATTTCTTACAATTCCTAAAATTGGATTTATTGTAGTAAATGGATATGCTCCTATTTTTGTTTTTGCTGCAGATATATTTTTAATAAATGTAGATTTTCCTGAGTTTGGTAATCCTAATGTTCCTATATCTGCTAATAATATTAATTCTAAAATAATATTTTTTTTTTCTCCTTGTTTTCCTAAAGTTCTTTTTTTAGGAGAACGATTAATTGATGATTTAAATTTTGTATTCCCTAATCCTCGTAATCCTCCTTTTGCTATTAATATTTTTTGTTTATGTTTAGTTAAATATTTTATTTTTTCAAAAGTATCGCTATTTATAATTTTTGTTCCAATAGGTACAATTAATTTTATATCATTTCCATTTTTTCCTGTTTTATTTTTATTTTTACCATTTTCTCCGTTTTGAGCTTTAAAAATTTTTTTATATTGATAATCTATTAAAGTATTTAAATTTTTATTTGCTATAATCCATATATTTCCCCCATTTCCACCATTTCCTCCATTAGGACCTCCTTTTGGTATATATTTTTCTCTTCTAAAACTAACACATCCATTTCCTCCATTTCCTGCTTGTAAAGAAATTTTTACTTCATCAATAAATTTCATTTTATTTTTAATATTTAATTAAATTTTATTAATTATATGTGAATTACATTAATATATTTTTTTTTTTTATATTTTTTAAATTGAAATTGAACTTTTCCATCTTTAATTGCATATATTGTATGATCTTTTCCACATTTTACATTTATTCCTGGATGAAATTTAGTTCCTCTTTGTTTAACAATTATACTTCCTGATGTAATCCATTCTCCTCCAAATTTTTTTATTCCTAATCTTTTAGAATGTGAATCTCTTCCATTTCTTGTAGAACCCCCAGCTTTTTTATGTGCCATATTTTTTCCTATTTTTAAATTTTATTAATAATATTATTTATTTGTATTTTTGTGTATGGTTGTCTATGTCCTTGTTTTTTTTTATAATGTTTTCTTCTTTTAAATTTTATTATTTGTATTTTTTTTTTTTTATTATGAGATATTATTGTAGCTTTAATTAAGCTTTTTAATAAAATTGGTTTTCCTATAAAAATTTTTTTTTTTTTTTTTATCATTAATATATTTTTTAAAATTATTTTTGATCCTTTTTCTTTATTAATTTTTTCTAATATTAAATATTTTCCTTTTTTTGCTTTATATTGTTTTCCGCCATTAATAAATATTGCGTACATATTTTTCCTTATTTATTAAAAATTTTTATTTAAAATATAAAATAATATTTTTATTATTTAATATAACATTTAATTTTAAATTTTATTAATATTATTTATTATTTAAATTAATATAAATTTTTGTTTTAAAAAAAAATTTTTTTTGATAAAATTAAATATATATTTTATTATTTTTAATAAATTTTATTTTAAGGTATATATATGAATCATTTAATTCCAATGACCTTAAAAGGATCAATAAAATTACAAAAAGAATTAGAATATTTAAAAAAAATAAAAAGAACAAAAATTATTAATGCTATTATTAAAGCTAGAGAATATGGAGATCTTAAAGAAAATGCAGAATATCATGCTGCTAAAGAAGAACAAAGTTTTTGTGAAAGAAAAATAAGAGATATTGAATATAAATTATCTAATGCTAATATAATAGATGTTACTAAATTATATAATAATGGAGTTGTTGTTTTTGGTTCTACAATTACTATTTCTAATATTAAAAGTTGTAAAAAATATACTTATAGTATTGTAGGAGATGATGAAGCAAATTATAAAAAAAAAATGATTTCTATTTATTCTCCTGTTGCTAGAGGTTTAATAGGAAAAAAAATAAATGATATTGTTTCTATTAATATACCTGATGGTATAGTTAAATATGTTATTTTAAAGATAGATTATATTTCTATATAAATATTTATTTTGATTATATTTTATTTATGTCTAATAATAAAAAATTTAATAATTCTTCTCAATGGATTCATAATCATATTAATGATTTTTATGTTAAATATTCTTATAAAAATAAATTACGATCTAGATCTTGGTTTAAATTAAAAGAAATAGATAAAAAAAATAATATTTTTAAATCAGGAATGAAAGTTATTGATTTAGGTTCTTTTCCTGGAGGTTGGTCTAAATATGTTATTTCTAAAGTAGGATTTAAAGGTTTAGTTATTGCTGTTGATAAAAAATTTATGAATGTAATAAAAGGAGTAAATTTTATTCAAGGAGATATTAATAAAAAAGATATATTAAATAAAATACTTAGTTTTAAAAAAAAAATACATGTATTAATTTCAGATATGTCTCCAAATATTAGTGGTATAAAATTTGTTGATGATATAAAAATTATTAAATTGATAAAAATTTCTTTAAATATATCAAAAAAAGTTTTATTAAAAAAAGGAATTTTTATAGTAAAAGCTTTTCAAGGAATAAAATTAGATTATTATATAAAAAAAATAAAATTATTTTTTTTGAAAGTTTATTTATATAAACCTAATTCTTCTAGATCTAGTTCTAGAGAAATTTATATAATTGCAATTAGTAAAAAAAAATAAATTATTTTTATTTTTTTATTTTTTTTTTTATTATGAGGTTAACTCTTTGAGTAGTGAAA
Organism: Buchnera aphidicola (Greenidea ficicola); assembly: GCF_039386055.1. GTDB lineage: Bacteria > Pseudomonadota > Gammaproteobacteria > Enterobacterales > Enterobacteriaceae > Buchnera_K > Buchnera_K aphidicola_A. Next base: position 250,784 of record NZ_CP135012.1, on the reverse strand, counting down.
TGGTTAAAAATTTTTTTTTATGGTTATTTATTGTTGTAATTTTAATGTCTATTTTTCAAAATTTTAATTTTAATGAAAAAAATTTTCAAAAAGTAAATTATTCTAATTTTATATCTGATATAAATCAAAATAAAATTCGTGAAACGGATATTAATGGTAGAATAATTAATGTTTTTAAAAAAGATAATAGTAATTATATAACATATTTACCAATGATTGATTCAAAATTATTAAATATTTTATTATCTAAAAATGTAGTAATTAAAGGATCTTTTCCTAAAGAACCTGGATTATTGACTTCAATTTTTATTTCTTGGTTTCCTATGTTGTTATTAATTGGAGTTTGGATATTTTTTATGAAAAAAATACAAATTGGTGGAACAAAAGGTTCTATATTATTTGGGAAAAATAAAGCTAAAATGTTAAATAAAAATCAAATTAAAACTAATTTTTCAGATGTAGCAGGTTGCGAAGAGGCTAAAGAAGAAGTAATGGAATTGGTAGAATATTTAAAAGAACCATATAAATTTCAAAAATTAGGAGGAAAAATACCAAAAGGAATTTTAATGGTTGGTCCTCCAGGAACAGGTAAAACTTTATTAGCTAAAGCTATTGCCGGAGAAGCAAAAGTTCCATTTTTTACAATTTCTGGATCAGATTTTGTTGAAATGTTCGTTGGAGTTGGTGCATCTAGAATGAGAGATATGTTTGAAAATGCAAGGAAATCTTCTCCATGTATTATATTTGTAGATGAAATTGATGCAGTTGGTAGAAAAAGAGGTTCTGGTTTAGGAGGAGGTCATGATGAAAGAGAACAAACATTAAATCAAATGTTAGTAGAGATGGATGGTTTTGAAAAAAATGAAGGTGTAATTTTAATTGCTGCTACTAATAGACCAGATGTTTTAGATCCTGCTTTATTAAGACCGGGAAGATTTGATAGAAGAGTTGTTTTATCTTTACCAGATATTATTGGAAGAGAAAAAATTTTGAAAGTTCATATGCGAAATATTCCTTTTGATTCTGATGTAATACCAAAAATTATAGCAAGAAGTACTCCTGGTTTTTCTGGTGCGGATTTAGCAAATTTAATTAATGAAAGTGCTTTATTTGCTGCTAGATTAAATCATAAAAAAGTTTTTATGTCAGATTTAGAACAAGCAAAAGATAAAATAATTATGGGTGTGGAAAGAAAATCAATTATAATAAATGATTCTCAAAAAGAATTAATTGCTTACCATGAATCTGGTCATGTTATTGTTGGTAAATTAATTCCAAATAATGATCCTATTCATAAAGTTACTATTATTCCTAGAGGAAATTCATTAGGATTAACTTTCTTTATTCCTAAAGAAGATAATATAAGTATTAGTAGAGAAAAATTAGAAAACCAAATATCTACTTTATATGGAGGTCGTTTAGCTGAAGAAATTATTTATGGTGTTAATAATGTTTCTACAGGTGCTGTAAATGATATTAAAGTAGCTACAAATTTAGCAAGAAGTATGGTTTCAAAATGGGGGTTTTCAGAAAAATTAGGACCTTTATTATATGAAGAAGATAATAATGAAGTTTTTTTAGGTAATTCTTTTAATAAAATTCAAAATATTTCTGATCATACTTCTTATATTATTGATCAAGAAATAAAATTTTTAATAAATATTAATTATGAAAAAGCAAGAATTATTTTAAATGAAAATATAGATATTTTACATGCAATGAAAGATGCTTTAATAAAATTTGAAACTTTGAATTCTTTGCAAATTGATGATTTAATGAATCGTAAAAAAGTTAGATCTATTTAAAATAATAATATACTTCAAATATAATTTTATTATTTTTTTTATTATTAATAAAAATAATTAATTATTTATGCATATTATTTTATAAGTTTATTATTATACACTTTGAAATAATATGTATAATTTTTTTATTTATATTAAGGAAATATTATATATGTATCATTTTTTATTAATAGTATTTATGTTAATATCTTTTTTTTTAATTTTATTTATAATGTTACAATTAAAATTAGGTATAAATAAAAATAATAATTTTAATAATAATATTTTAGAGAAATTAGATAAAAATTATGATAGTAATAAATTAATTAATTTTTTAATTATTATTTTTTCTTTTTGTTTTTTTTTATTAAGTATAATATTATGTAATATTAATTCTAATAATTTATAAAATATTATTAAATTTATTAATACCGAGATGGTGAAATAGGTATACACGCTACTTTGAGGTGGTAGTGCCTAAAATAAATAGGCTTGCGGGTTCGATTCCCGTTCTCGGTATTTTGTTCAATTTTTTTTTATTTTAAAATATAAATTTAATTTTAAAATTAATTTAAATAAATTAATAAAATTTTATTTTATTATATATATTTAAAATAAGGTTAAATAAAATATGAACAAAGAAATTTTATCTGTGGTTGAAGCAGTATCTAATGAAAAATCATTACCTAGAGAAAAAATTTTTAAAGTATTAGAAAGTGCTTTAGAAAAAGCAACAAAAAAAAAATATGAACAAGATATTGATATAAGAATCTATATTAATAGAAAAAATGGTAATTTATTAACTTTTCGAAGATGGTTAGTAGTAAAAGAAGTTTTACAACCAACTAAAGAAATAACTTTAGACGCAGCAAAATTAGAAAATATTAATATAAAAATTAATGATTATATTGAAGATAATATTGATTCTGTTATTTTTGATCGAGTTATTACTCAAAAAGCAAAAAAAATTATTGTTAAAAAAGTTAGAGAAGCTGAAAAAGAAATTATTATAAAACAATTTAAAAAAAAAATAGGTTTAATTGTTATTGGAAATATTAAAAAAATACAACGTAATAATATTTTTGTTAATTTAGGAAATAATGCTGAAGCTATAATGCATAAAAAAGGAATGCTTCCTAAAGAAAATTTTAGATTAGGAGAAAGAATACGTGGTATTTTATTTATTATAAATCCTAAATCAAAAAAAGCACAATTATTAATTAGTCGTATTGGTACAGATATGTTAATTGCTTTATTTAATATAGAAATACCTGAAATTTTAGATAAAATTATTGAAATTAAAAAAATTGCTAGAGATCCAGGTTCTCGTTCTAAAATAGCTGTAAAAACTAATGATGAAAAAGTTGATCCAGTAGGAGCTTGTGTTGGTATAAAAGGATCAAGAGTGCAATCTATATCAAATGAATTAAATGGAGAAAGAATTGATATTATTTTATGGGATAAAAATCCTTCTCAATTTGTAATTAATGCAATGGCTCCAGCTGATGTTAATTCAATTACTATTGATCATGAAAGAAATAGTATGGATATATTAGTTAATTTTAATAATTTATCTCAATCTATTGGAAGAAATGGTCAAAATGTAAAACTTGCTTCTCAATTAACGGGTTGGGAGTTAAATGTAATTACTTTAGAAGATATTAAAATAAAAAAAACTAAAAAAACAAATATAATATTTAAAAATTTTAAAAAATATTTAGATTTTAACGATTTAATTTTACAAGAGTTAGTTGATTTTGGTTTTTCTTCTTTTGAAGATTTATCTATGATTTCTAAAAATGTTTTTTTAAATAGTAATATAATTAATACAAAAATAATTAATGAAATAAAAAAACAATCTAAAAAAGTTTTAAAATTAATATCATTAGATTTTAAAATTTCATATAAAAAAAATAAAATTAATAAAGAATTATTAAATTTAGATAATATGAATATAAATATTGCAATACAATTAATAAAAAAAAATATTTTTTCATTAGAAGATTTAGCTGATCAAGGAACAGATGATTTAATTGATATAGAAGGTTTAAATATTTATGAAATTAAAAAATTAATTATGGATGCTCGTAATATTTGTTGGTTTGATAAAAATATTAATAAATATAAAGAAGAGTAACTATTAATAATTATAAATAGTTATATTATTTTAAAAAAATATTTTTTTTTTTAAATAAGGAGAAAATTATTTAAAGTGAAAATATCAAAAAATAATAAAAATATAAAATTTAATATTAAAAATAAAAAAAATAATATTAATAAAAAAAAAAAAAATGTTATTAAAAAATCTTATAATAGATTTATTTTAAATAAAAATGAAATTAATAATAATTATAAAAATATATTAAAACAAAATTTTAAAAAACCTTTAAAATTTATATCAAAAAATATTTTTATTAATAAAAAAATTTCTGTATTAGATTTATCTAAAAAAATGTCTATTAAATCTAAAAAAGTTTTAAAATTTATGGATAAAGCAGGGATATCTGGAAATGTTAATGATTTTTTAAATCAAAAAGATGCTATTTTAATTATAAAAAAATTTGGATATAAACCAGTATTGAATTTATTAAATGATGATTTTGAAAAAAAAATATTAAAAGAAAGAAATATAAATTTAAATATTAAAAAAAAAATTAGACCTCCTATTGTTACTATTATGGGACATGTAGATCATGGTAAAACTTCTTTAATAGATTATATAAGATCTACAAAAATAATTAATAAAGAATTTGGAGGTATAACACAACATATTGGTTCTTATCATGTTAATGTAAATAATAAAAAAATTACTTTTATAGATACTCCTGGTCATGCTGCTTTTAAATTAATGCGATTAAGAGGAGCTAAAATTACTGATATTATTGTTTTAGTAGTTTCATCTGATGATGGAGTAATGCCTCAAACAATAGAAGTAATAAAACATGCAAAATTATATAATGTTCCTATTATTGTTGCTATTAATAAAATAGATAAATGTAATAATACTACTAAAATTAAAAATGAATTATCTAAATATGATATTATTTCTGAAGAATGGGGTGGAGAAAATATATTTGTTGAGATTTCTGCAAAATTTGGAACTGGAGTTAAAGATTTATTAAATTATATTTTATTGCAAGCAGAAATATTAGAATTAAAAGTTTTTTATAATTGTATGGCTAAAGGATTAGTTTTAGAATCTTATATAAATAAAGGAAGTGGTCCAGTTGCTAATATTTTAATTAAAGAAGGTATTTTATATAAAGGAGATGTTTTTATTTCAGGAGTAGAATATGGGAAAATACGATCAATAAAAAATGAATATTCTTTATATATTAATAAAGCTTATCCTTCTATGCCTGTAGAAATATCTGGATTATCTGGAATTTTATCTGTTGGAGATGAGGTTTTAGTTATAAAAAATGAAAAAATAGCAAAAGAAATTATTAATAATAGAAAAAATTCTTTAAAAAATAAAAAATTTAATAAATATAAAAGATTAAATATTGATAAAATGTTTTCTATGGTTAATGATGAAAATATTTCGATATTAAATATAATTTTAAAAGTAGATGTACAAGGTTCTTTAGAAATAATTTTAAATGCTTTAAAAAAAATTTCCAATAATAAAGTTAAAATTAATATTGTTTATTCTGGGGTTGGAAATATTACTAAAAATGATTTAGATTTATCTATTACTTCAAATGCTGTTATTATTTCTTTTAATATTCATATAGATAATAAAATAAAATTTATTATTAAAAATAAAAATATAATTTTTTATAATTATTTTGTTATTTATAAATTAATTGATGCAGTTAAAATTTTAATGTCTAAACTTTTAAAACCTTTATTTTATAAAAATAAGATAGGAGTTGCTGAAGTAAAAAATATTTTTAATACTTCTAAATCTTGTATTATTGCTGGTTGTATAATTATTGAAGGAATAATAAAAATTAATAGTTCAATAAAAATTATAAGAAATAGAAAAAAAATATTTAAAGGAAAATTAGAATCTTTAAGACATTTTAAAGATAATGTTCAAGAAGTTTCTTCTGGTTTAGAATGTGGAGTTGGAATTAAAAATTTTAATGATATTAAGATAGGAGATATTTTACATATTTTTGAAATTATTAAAAAATAATTTTTTTTTTAAAATATATTTATATTTATAGAGAAATTGAAATGAGAAATTTTTCTAATCGTTCTATTAAAATATCTAAAGAATTTAAAAGACATATTTCTGATATTATTAGAATATATATTCAAGATCCTCGTATTAGATTTAATATTACAGTTTCAAAAGTGGAAACATCAAATAATTTAAATAATGTGAAAGTTTTTATAATTTGTTTTGATAAAGGTAATGTGTTAAATATTAAAAATATTCTTTTAATATTACAAAAAGCATCAAAATTTATTTGTTATATTTTAAGTAAAAGAATGTATTTAAGAAATATACCAAAAATTTTATTTTTACATGATAATTCTTTTTTAAAAGGTTTAAAAATATCTAATTTAATTAATAAAATTATTAAAAAAAGCAGTATTTAAAAATATATCTGGAGAAAATTAATGTTTTTTTTAAAAAAACATGATATAAATGGAGTTTTGTTGTTAGATAAACCTAAAGGTTTTTCATCAAATTATATTTTACAAAAAATAAAAAAAAATTTTTTTATAAAAAAAGCTGGTTATATAGGAACTTTAGATCCTTTAGCTACAGGGGTTCTTCCTATATGTTTTGGTTTTTCTACAAAATTTATCAAATATTTTAATATTTTAGATAAAAAATATTTTGTATTATCAAAATTAGGAGAAAAAACTAATACTTCAGATGCATATGGATATGTTATAAAAAAAAAAAAAAAATATATTTTTTATTCAAAATTATTAAATGTATTAAAAAATTTTCATGGATTACAAAAACAATTACCATCGATGTATTCTGCAATAAAATTTTGTGGAATTCCTTTATATAAATATGCTCGTGAAGAAATTTTTATACCTTTAAAAAAAAGAAAAATTAATATTTATAATATAAATTTAATATTTTTTAAAAAAGATATTTTATGTTTTAAAGTACATTGTTCTAAAGGAACTTATATAAGAACTTTAGTAGAAAATTTAGGTGATAAATTAGGATGTGGAGCTCATATATTAAATTTAAGAAGATTGCAAATATCTTCTTATTACGAATCTAATTTAATTTCTTATAATATAATTAAAAAAATATTTAAAAAAAAAAATAATATTGAATTTTTGAAAAAAAATATAATTTCAACTGATACTTTAGTTTCTTCTTTTCCTAAAATATATATTTCTAAAAAACAATTAAGTATATTAAAATCAGGAAATAAAATTTTTTTTATTTCTTTTTATGTTGGTTTTTATTCTATTTATCTTTCTTTTAAAAATATTTTTTTAGGTGTAGGTAAAATTAAAAAAGATGGTTTTTTATATCCTGATTGTATTATATAATGAATTTTATTAATTTAATTTTTATTTTTTTTTTTTTTTGGAGTATTTATGTTTTCAAAGTTTTTTAATAAAGAAAAAATGATAATGAAATATGGTAAAAATTTAAATGATACTGGAAATATTTCAGTGCAAATATCTTTGTTAACTTTAAAAATAAATCATTTAAAAAGTCATTTTTTAAAGCATAAAAAAGATCATAGTAGTAAAAGAGGTTTGTTATCTATGGTTTCTAAACGTAGAAAATTATTAATTTATTTAAAAAAAAAATTTTTTAATATTTATATTAATTTAATTGAAGATTTAAATATTCGAAGATAAATAAAAATATTTTTTTTATTTTAAATAAATTTTAATATTTTATATAATTTATTTTAATATATTTTTTTTAAAAGGAAATAATTTTGTTAAAACCTATTGTTCATACATTTCAATATGGAAAAAATGTTGTTACTTTAGAAACTGGAAATATAGCTAGAAATGCAAATTCTTCTATTATAATTAATATAAGTGATACTGTTTTATTAATAACTTTAGTTGGAAATAATTATCCAAAAAAAAAAAATAATTTTTTTCCTTTAACAGTTAATTATCAAGAAAGAACTTATGCAGCGGGAAGAATTCCAGGAGGTTTTTTTAGAAGAGAAGGAAGACCAACTGAAAATGAAATATTAATAGCAAGATTAATTGATAGACCTTTAAGGCCTCTTTTTCCAAAAAAATTTTTTAATGAAATTCAAATTACAGCAACAGTAATATCTTTAAATCCTCAAATTAATCCAGATATTGTAGCTATTATAGGATCTTCAGCGGTTTTATCTATTTCTGGTTTTCCTTTTTTAGGACCAATAGGAGCTGCTAGAGTTGGTTTTATTAATAATAATTATATACTTAATCCAACTATTGATGAATTAAAACTTAGTAATTTGGATTTAATTATTTCTTCAACAAAAAAATCTATTATTATGGTTGAAGCTTCTTGTAATATGTTAAGTGAAAAAAATATTTTAAATGCTATTTTTTTTGGTTATAAAAAACAAAAAGAAGTAATAAATAATATTAATATTTTAGCAAATAAAGTTAAAAAAGAACCTATTATTTTTTATCCTAGTTTTATTAATGATATTTTATATAAAAATGTTTTAAAATTATCTTCAAAATATATTAATAATGCTTATAAAATAAAAAATAAAAATAATAGAGAAAATTTATTAAAAAAAATAAAATTTAAAATATATGAAATTTTATTTAAAAAAAAAATTATTGAAAATATATTAGAAATTGAAGATATTTTTAATATTATTAAAAAAAATATAATTAGAAATAGAATTTTAAATGGTTGTTTAAGAATAGATGGTCGTAATAATTTTACAGTTAGAAAATTAAATATTAAAATTGGGTTATTACCTAGAACTCATGGTTCTGCTTTATTTACAAGAGGAGAAACACAAGCTTTAGTAATAGTAACATTAGGAACATCTCGAGATGCTCAAAATCTAGATGAAATTTTAGGAGATAGAACTGATAATTTTTTATTTCATTATAATTTTCCTCCTTACGCTGTAGGAGAATTAGGGGTTATAGGAAGTCCAAAAAGAAGAGAAATAGGACATGGAAAATTAGCTAAAAGAGGAATTTTATCTATTCTTCCTAGTGAAAATAATTTTCCTTATACAATTAGAGTTGTTTCTGAAATAACTGAATCTAATGGTTCTTCTTCTATGGCATCAATATGCGGAGCTTCATTAGCGTTAATGGATGCTGGGGTTCCTATTAAAGATTCTATTGCTGGAATAGCAATGGGTTTAATAAAAGAAAAAAATAAATATGTAATTATTTCTGATATATTAGGAGAAGAGGATCATTTAGGAGATATGGATTTTAAAATTTCAGGAAGTTATTTAGGAATTACAGCATTACAAATGGATATAAAAATACCAGAAATTACAAAAAAAATAATTAAAAAAGTTTTATATCAAGCAAAAAAAGGCCGTTTTTATATTCTTGATGCAATGAATAAAATTATTTCTAAACCTAAATCTAATATTTCTAATTTTGCTCCAAGAATGTATACTATAAAAATTAACCCTGATAAAATTAAAGATATAATTGGAAAAGGTGGATCGGTGATAAGGATGTTAACAGAAGAAACAGATACAAATATAGAAATAGAAGATAATGGAGTTATTAAAATTTCTTCTTCTACTGGAGATAAAGCAAAAAATGCAATAAATAAAATAAAAGAAATTATTTCAGAAATTAAAGTTGGGAAAATATATTCTGGTTTAGTTACTAAAATTGTAGATTTTGGTGCTTTTGTTTCTATTGGTTTTGGAAAAGAAGGTTTGGTTCATATTTCACAAATTGCAAAAAAAAGAGTTGAAAAAGTAACTGATTATTTAAAAAAAGGTCAAAAAATTTTAGTGAAAGTTTTAGAATCAGATAGAAATGGACGTTTAAGATTAAGTATGAAAGAAGTAGATAAATTTTCTGTTTTATAAATAAATATTTTATTTTATAGTTTTTATTTTTTTAAAATTTTTAATTTTTTTTTAAAAAATAAATAAATAAATATATTATTTATGATAAGTTATATATTAAATTATTATAACTTATGTAAGGAATAAAAATTTATATGAATTTTATAGAATCAAAATTTTCTTTTTTTGGTTTAAATAATAATATTATTAAATCTTTAAATGATATGAATTATATTCAACCCTCTCCAATTCAGAAAATTTGTATACCTTTATTATTAAATGGTTTTGATGTTTTAGGAATGGCGCAAACTGGTAGTGGAAAAACTGCTGCTTTTGCATTACCTTTATTAAATAATATTAATTTATTATTAAAATTTCCTCAAATATTAGTTTTAACTCCTACTAGAGAATTAGCAATACAAGTTTCTGAAGCATTTTCTGATTTTTCTAAATATATAAAAAATATAAATATTTTAGCTTTATATGGTGGTCAAAGATATGATTTGCAATTAAAATCTTTACGTTTTGGTCCACAAATAGTAGTAGGAACTCCTGGTAGATTATTAGATCATTTAAATAGAGGAACTTTAAATCTTTCTAAATTAAATAGTTTAGTTTTAGATGAAGCTGATGAAATGTTAAGGATGGGTTTTATTGAAGATGTTAAAAATATTATGAAAAAAATTCCTTCTAAACATCAAACAGCTTTATTTTCAGCAACTATGCCTAATGTTATTAAAAGAATAGCTCATAAATTTATGATTAAACCTAAAGAAATTTTTATTAAATCTAATATTACTACTAGACCTAATATAAAACAAAATTATTGGTTAGTTTGTATTAAAAAAAAAGATGCTTTAATAAGATTTTTAGAAGTAGAAGTTTTTTCTGCTGTTATTATTTTTGTTCGAACTAAAAACTCTACTTTAAAAGTATCTGAAATATTAGAAAGAAATGGTTATAATAGTGCTGCTTTAAATGGAGATATGAATCAAATACTTCGAGAGCAAACTTTAGAAAGATTTAAAAATGGATATTTAGATATATTAATAGCTACAGATGTTGCTGCTAGAGGTTTAGATGTTGATAGAATTAGTTTAGTAATTAATTATGATATTCCAATGGATGTAGAATCTTATGTTCATAGAATTGGTAGAACAGGAAGAGCAGGAAGAACAGGTAAAGCTTTATTATTTGTAGAATATAGAGAATTAAGATTATTAAAAAATATTGAAAAAATTATAAAATCAAAAATTATTGAAATTAAATTGCCTAATATGAAAATATTAAGTTTATGTCGTTTAAAAAAATTTTCTATTAAAGTAAAAAAAAAATTAAAAAGTAATAATTTAAATAAATATCTTTTTTTATTTAAAAAATTACAATTTATACATAATTTAAATTCAGAAATTTTATCTTCGGTTTTATTAAAAATTGCTCAAGGGAAAAGATCTTTAATTATTTCAAAAAAAAATATTAATAATAATTCTTTTTTATATTCTAAAAATAAAAATTTTAATAATAAAAATATTAAATATTTTTCAAAAATTTCAAAATATTCTAAAAATATTAATAATATGGATGTTTATAAAATTAATTTAGGAAAAAATGATTGTGTTGAAGTTAAAAATATTGTTGGAGCAATTTCTAATGAAGGAGGAATTGATAGTAAAAAAATTGGAATTGTTAAAATTTTTTCTTCTTATTCTACTATAGAATTACCTAAAGAATATTTTTATATTATTAAAAAAAATCTTATTAAAACTAGAATTTTTAATAAATTTATTAATTTGAAAATTTTAAATAGAGATAATTTAAATAAAAATTATTTAATTAATAAGTATAAGTTTAATTATAAAAAAAATAGATTAAATAAAAAAAAAATAATTATAAGGTAAATTTATAATAATAATTTTAATATATATATGTATATGAAATTAATATTATAATATTTAATATAAAGGAAAAAAAATGATAAAAGGTATATATTTACCAGAAAAAATAGAAAAAAAAATATATAATTTTTGGGAAAAAAATTCTTATTTTAAACCAACAAATAATTTAAAAAAAAAAAATTTTTGTATTGTAATGCCTCCTCCAAATATTACAGGAAGTTTACATATGGGACATGCTTTTCAACATACTATTATGGATATAATAATACGTTATAATAGAATGCAAGGAAAAAATACTCTTTGGCAAGTTGGAATTGATCATGCTGGAATAGCAACACAAATTATTGTTGAAAATAAATTATTATGTAAAACTGGAAAAAATAGATATTATTATGGTAAAAAAAAATTTATAAAAAAAATTTGGAATTGGTATAGAAAACATAAAAATATTATTTTTAATCAAATGCGTCGTTTAGGAAATTCTGTTTTTTGGAAAAATAAAAGATTTACATTAGATCGTGAATATTCAAAATCGGTAAAAGATGTTTTTATATTTTTATATAAAAATAATCTTATATATAAAAGAAAAAAAATATCTAATTGGGATATAAAGTTACAAACTGTTATTTCTGACATTGAAGTAAAACATAAAAAAAAAAAGGGGAAAATGTGGTATATTAAATATTTAATATTTAATAATAAAAAAAAAAGTAATATTTATCATGATAAATATATTATCGTAGGAACCACAAGACCAGAAACTTTATTAGGTGATGTTGCAATAATTATTAATCCTAGTGATATTCGTTATAAAAAATTTATTGGATATTATGCTATTGTTCCTTTAGTAAATCGTGTTATACCAATTATTAGTGATAAATATGCAGATATTAAAAAAGGAACAGGTTGTGTAAAAATTACCCCAGGTCATGATTTTAATGATTATAAAATAGGAATAAAATATAATTTACCTATTATTAATTTTATGAATAAAGATGGAACTATTCGTGAAACATCTAAAATATATAATAATAATGGATTTATAACTAATTATTATAATAATTTTATACCGAAAATTTTTCATAATTTAGATAGATTAATAGTTAGAAAAAAAATTATTAATATATTTAAAAAAAAAAAAATATTAAAAAAAATAAATTCAGATATTTTAAAATTGCCATATGGTGAAAGAAGCGGGGTTTTAATAGAACCTATTTTAACTAATCAATGGTATCTTAATGTTGATAAATTATCTAAAATTGCTAAAAAAGCAATAAAAAAAAATAAAATTATTTTTATACAGAAAAAATATAAAAAAAATTTTTTTTATTGGATAAAAAATATTAATGATTGGTGTATTTCTAGACAGTTATGGTGGGGTCATAAAATACCTGTTTGGTATGATAATTTAAATAATATTTATGTTGGAAAAAATAAAAAAAATATTAGAAAAAAATATTTTATTTCAAAAAAAATAAAACTATATCAAGATTCTAATGTTTTAGATACATGGTTTTCTTCAAGTTTATGGACTTTTGCTTCATTAGGGTGGCCGAAAATAACAAATTTATTTAAAAATTTTCATGTTACAGATGTTATAGTAAGTGGATTTGATATTATTTTTTTTTGGATTATTAGAATGATTATGATTACTATGTATATAATCAAAAATTCTAAAAAAAAATCTACTGTTCCTTTTAAAAATATTTATATTACAGGATTAATAAGGGATAATGAAGGAAAAAAAATGTCTAAATCTAAAGGAAATGTTATTGATCCTTTAGATTTAATTGATGGTATTTCTTTTAAAAAATTAATTAAAAAAAGGTCTTTAAATATTATTGATAAAAATGAAATTAAAAAAATTTATAACAATACTAAAAAATATTTTCCTAATGGTATACAAGCTATCGGAACAGATTCTTTACGTTTTATTTTTTGTAAATTATCTACTAATAATAATTTTATTAATTTTGATTTTAAAAAATTAAAAAGTTGTAAAAATTTTTGTATAAAATTATGGAATGCAAGTAAATTTGTTTTAATAAATATAAATAATTTAAATATTTTTTTTAAAAAAAAAAAATATTTTATATCTATTATTGATAAATGGATATTTATTAAATTTAATAAAATTATAAAAAATTATAGAAATTATTTAAATAATTATCGTTTTGATTATGCTGTAAATATTTTATATAATTTTTTTAAAAATAATTTTTGTGATTGGTATTTAGAATTATGTAAACCTATTATATATTATAATAAAAAATATAAAATAGGAACTATATATACTATGTTATATATTTTAGAATTAATTTTACGTTTATCACATCCTATCTTTCCTTTTTTAACTGAATATATTTGGAAAAAAATAAAAAAATTTTTGTATATTCCAGGAAAAACAATTATGTTACAAAAATTTCCAAAATATAAAAAAAATATTTTAAAAAAAAAAAAAATTTTAAAAAGTATAAATTTATTAAAAAAAATTATTATAAGTATAAGAAAAATAAGATTACATACTGGTATTAAAAATAATATTTATTTATCTTTTTTTTTAAAAACTAAATTTAAAGAAATAAATTATCTTTTATTAAAGTATGGTTTTTTTTTAAAAAAATTATATTTTATTAAAAAAATTATTATTTTACAATCTAATGATTTAATTCCAATTTCAATAGCATTTTCATTTTTTGGTTTAAAATTATTTTTTCCATTATTATTATTAGTAAAAAAAAATAAAGAAATTAAAAGAATAAATAATATATGTAATAAATTTCTTTTAAAAATTAACATAATTAAAAAGAAAATATCTAATATTTTATTTATTAAAAATGCTTCAAAAAAAATTATTAATAAATATTTTAAAAATTATTTCTTATTTGTAAAAGAATTAAGAGAAGTAATTAAACAATATAAAATTATTTTAAAATTATAACATAATTATTATATTTTTATTGTTTTATCATATATATTAATAAATTTATATTTTAAATAATAATAAAAATTATGAAAAATCTTATTAATTTGTCTTTTTATAAATATATTTCAATTATTTTTGTAAAAGAATTTAGAAATATTTTATATATTTATTTTTCAAAATTAAATATACATGGTAGAATTTATATATCGAATGAAGGTATAAATGCTCAAATAAGTATTTATAAAAAAAATTTTTTTAAATTTAAAAAGATTTTAAATTTTTTTTTTAATAATATTTATTTAAATAAATCAATAGATACAAAAAGATCTTTTTCTTTTTTAAATATTAAAATAAAAAAAAAAATTCTTTCAGATGGTTTTATTAATTATTTTAAAAAAGAAAAAAATTTAAATTTATCAATTCAAGATGTAAATATAATGTTAAAAAAAAATATTATTATTATAGATATGCGTAATAAATATGAATATGATATTGGGCATTTTAATAAAGCTTTTATTATACCTTCATTTACTTTTCGTGAACAATTAAAAAAAATAGTACATTTTTTTTGTTATGCTAAAAATGATCCTATTTTAATTTATTGTACTGGTGGTATAAGATGTGAAAGAGCTTCTTTGTTTATGAAAAATTATGGTTATAAAAAAATATATCAAATTAAAGGAGGTATTATAAAATATGTATATGATGCTAAAAAAAAAAATCTTCCTATGTTATTTCAAGGAAAAAATTTTGTTTTTGATGAAAGAATATCAGAATTAAATACAAAAATAATTAAATCTACTTGTAGACAATGTTATTTTATTTGTGATTATTATGTTAATTGTAAAAATGTTTTTTGTAATAAATTATTTATTCAATGTTTTAAATGTTTTATTAAATTTAATGGATGTTGTTCTTTATATTGTAAGAATCAAATATAAATTTAATATAAATATAATTTAGGAATATATATATGAAAAAGATTAATATATTAGATATATATCATAATAAAATAAATTTTAATAAAGATATTATTATATCTGGTTGGGTTCGAAGTTGTAGGAATTCAAAATTAGGTATATCTTTTTTACAAATATATGATGGTTCTTGTTTTCATAGTATTCAAGTAATTATTAAAAAAAATATTATTAAAAATTATAAAAAAAAAATATTAAAATTAAATGTAGGTTGTTCAATTATTGTGCATGGAATTTTAATTAAATCTATTGGTAAAAAACAATTGTTTGAAATTTTATCTAATAAAATTTATATTATAGGATTGGTAAATAATCCTAATAAATATCCAATTTCTCCAAAAAAACATACTTTAAAATATTTAAGAATTTATTCTCATTTAAGACCTAGAACTAATATTATAGGAGTTGTTACTAGAATAAGAAATATTTTATTTAAGAAAATTCATTCTTTTTTATTTAAATTAGGTTATTATTGGATACCTACTCCTATTATTACTTGTTTAAATGCTGAAGGAGGAGGTGATATGTTTAATGTTTTTTTTAATAAATATCATAAAAAAAATAATAAAAAATTATATAAAAAAAATGATTTTTTTGGAAAAAAAACATATTTAACTGTTTCAGGACAATTAACCTTAGAATCTTATGCTTGTTCTTTATCTAAAGTTTATTCTTTTGGTCCTGTTTTTAGAGCAGAAAATTCTAATACAAGACGTCATTTAGCAGAATTTTGGATGTTGGAAGTAGAAAAATCTTTTTCTAATTTATATGATATTATTATTTTATCCGAAAAATTTATTAAATTTTTAATAAAAGTTGTTTTAAAAAAATGTTGTTATGAATTAGATTTTTTAAAATCTAACATAGATCTAGATATTTATAATCGATTAAATAAAATTTTATTAAAAAAATTTATAATAATTTCATATGATGAAGCTGTTAAAATTTTATTAAATAAAAAAATTATTATTAATAATAATAAAAGTAAATTTATTAATATCACTTCTGATCAAGAAAAGTATTTAGTAAATAATTATTTTAAATTTCCAATATTTATAATTAATTCTCCAAAAGAAATTAAATCTTTTTATATGCGAATAAATAAAGATAAAAAAACTGTTGCTTCTGTGGATTTATTAGTTCCAGGAACAGGAGAAATTTTAGGTGGGTCAGAAAGAGAAGAACGTTTAAATAAATTAGATAAGAGTATATCATTTTTTAATTTAAAAATTGAAGATTATTATTGGTATAGAGATTTAAGAAAATATGGAACAGTTCCCCATTCAGGTTTTGGTATTGGTTTTGAAAGATTAATTTCATATATTACTGGAATTAAAAATGTTAAAGATATTATTCCTTTTCCTAGAACAGTAAATAATATAAATTTTTAATTTAATAATTTTTATATAAAGAAATATTATTTAATTTTATTAATTGTTTAATTAAAATTAATTCAAAATTTATACCAGGAGTAAAATATAAATATTTTTTAAGTTTCATAAAAATAGAAATAAATTTATTAATAATATTAATATTATATTTTTTATTTATTTCAATAATTATTTTTTTTTTATCAATATTTATTATATTATTATATATTTTAAATTTATATTTAATACAATCTAAAAAAATATTTATTAACCAATTAATTTGATGAAAAATATATTTTTCATTTAAAAAATATATTAAATTTAAAAAATTTTTTTTTTTAATACAAATATTAATATTTTTGAAAAAATATTTTCTTAAATTCCATAAATTATTATTTAAAAATTTTTTTGCAGATAATGGAGATCCATAATTTGTTCTTAAACAAATTAAATATTTTTTATAAAGATGATTATTTTTTTTTTTTAAAAACCATTTTAAACTATTTTTTTCTGATGGGTTTTTAATATAAAAAATTAAAAATCTACTTTTTAATGTATTTTTTAAAATATTAAAATGATTATTTTTTATGATAAAATATGTATTTTTAGGAGGTTCTTCTAATATTTTTAATAAAGCATTATTTGCATTTTCAGTTATTTTTTTAGAATTATTTAACCAAATTATTTTATTTCCATTTTGATGAGGTGTTGTATATATTCTTTCTTTTATCATTCTTATATCATCAATATTTATTTTTTTTTTTTTATTTTTTTTTTTAAAATGTATTAAATCAGGATGATTATAAATATTATATTTACAACCATTACATATTTTACAAATATTATTTTTTATATTATTACAAAATATTAATTGAATTATTTTTTTAATTAAATTATTAATTCCTAAACCTTTTTGAGTTTGAAATAAAATTGCATGATGTAATTTATTATTAATATATTTTTTTTTAATTTTTTTAAAATATTTTTTTAACCAAGGATATAATAAATTCATATTGTATTTAACCATTTATAAATATTTTTTTTTATATTTTTTTGAACATTTTTAATGTTTTTATTTGCATCAATAATAATTATATTTTTAAATAATTTTATTATTTTAAAATAATTATTTCGAACTTCTAAAAAAAAATTTTTTTTTTTAGATTCAATTCTATCTATTTTATTTCTTTTTAAAAATCTTTTTATTCCTATTTTTGGTTTTACATCTAAAAAAATAGTTAAATTAGGTTCAAATTTTTTAAAAAATTTTTTTTTTAATTTTAATATAAAATTTTGATGTATTCCATTTTTTCCTCCTTGATACGCTAGTGTAGAAAGATTGTGTCTATCTCCAATAATCCATTTTCCTTTTTTTAAAGAAGGTTTTATAATGTTATTAATTAATTGTATTCTTGCTGCATACATTAATAATATTTCTGTTTTATAATATATTTTTTCTTTATTTTGATTTTTTTTTATTATTTTTCTTATTTTTTCAGCTATTAATGTACTCCCTGGTTCATGTACATTTTTTATTTTCATTATTCCTTTTTTTTTCAAAATTTTTTTAATATATTTTGCAGCTTTAGTTTTTCCAGAACCATCTAATCCTTCAAGTACTATAAACTTTCCTGATTTCATATATTTTACCTTTTTATATTATTTAATAATTTATTAATAAAATAAAATTTATTTTTTTTTTTTATAAATATATTTTGTAATTTTATATATTGTATTTAATTTTTCTACTATTTTATCTTTAATTTCTATATTAAATTTATTCTCTATTTCCATAATAATTTCTATAGTATCTAAAGAATCTGCTCCCATTTTTTTTATTTTTTTAAATTCATTTATTTTTTTTTTTTTTATATTTAAAATTTTAATAATTATATTTTTTATTTTATTTTTTATTTTATTTTTTTTTGTTGTTATTTTATTTTTTTTTATTTTTATTTTATTTTTGTTCATTTTTATTTTATTTTTGTTCATTTTTATTTTATTTTTTTTTATTATATCATATACATTCCCCCATTAATATGTAAATTTTGTCCTGTTATATATGACGCTTTATTTGATATTAAAAATTTTACAGCATAAGCAATTTCTTTTTTTTTTCCAAATCTTTTCATAGGTATTTTAGATAATATTTTTTTTTTTTGTTTTTTATTTAAATGTTTATTTATATTTGTTTGTATATAACCTGGAGAAATAATATTACTGGTTATTCCATATTTTGCTACTTCTAAAGCAATTGATTTATTTAAACCTATTAAACCTGATTTTGAAGTTGCATAATTAGTTTGTCCTATATTTCCAATACTTCCAATAATAGATCCAATGAATATTATTCTTCCATATTTATTTTTAATCATATTTGGAAGAATTTTTTTTAAAAGATAAAAATTTGAATTTAAATTAACATTTAAAACTTTTTTCCAATTTTTTTTTTTCATTTTTAAAAAACAAGAATCTTTTATAATTCCTGCATTATTTATTAAAATGTCTATTGTTTTGAATTTTTTATAAATAATTTTTATTTTTTTTTTAATATCTTTTTTTTTTTCAATATTTAATATAATTCCTTTACCTTTATTTTTTAAATATTTATTTATTTTATTAATTCCTTTTGAGCTTCTAGAAGTTCCTATAATATTATTTTTTTCATTAGATAATATTTTAGCAATATATTCTCCTATTCCTTTATTTGCTCCTGTAATTAAAATATTTTTTTTCATTTTTTTAATGTAATAAATTTTTAATTTTTTTTTTTTTAATTTTTTTTTTATATCCTATTTTAAATAGGTTTTTTATTTTTTTTGATTTAATATAATCTAATATTTCTTTCCATCTTACAGGTTTATATAATTGTTTTTTTAAAGATTTTTTTATTTTTTCACTAGAAAATTCATATTTTACATTTATGTTATTTATTATTGGAAAAATTGGTTTTTTAATTTTTATTTTTTTTAATGCAAAATAAAATTTTTTTGAAGATTTTTTCATTAATAAACAATGTGATGATGTTAATATTGGTAATTTATAAATAAATTTATAATTTATTTTTTTTAAATATTTAATTATTTTTTTTATGTTTTTTTTATAACCTGTAATAACAAATTGTTTATTTGTATTAAAATTTGATATTGATATATAAATTTTTTTTTGTTTTATATATTTGCAAATTTTTTTTAAAATATAAATATTTATACCTTGGATAAGAATCATAAAAGTTTTTTTTTTTAATACAGATTCTTTCATGTATTTAGATCTTAAAATTAATATTTTAATAGCATTAGAAAATTTTATTGATTTTGAACAAACAAGAGCGGAATATTCCCCTAAACTATTTCCAGCAGATAATTTTGGTAAAGGGTTGTATTTTATAAAAATATTAAATATTGCTACAGAAATTGTTAATAATATTGGTTGTATATTATTTTTTATAATAAATATATCATTATTATTATCAATTATATTTTTCCATATATTATATTTTATATATTCTGATGTTTCATCAAATAATTTTTTTATTATTTTATTTTTATTAAAAATTTTTTTTAAAAAATTTAATTTTATTTTTTCTTGTCCATTAAATATTAATGCATATGACATAACTATCTCTTATTTTTTATTTTTTTTAATTCTAATTTATTTCCTTTATAAAAACCTTTTTTTGTTATATGATGTCTAATATGTATTTCTTTTGAATTTTTATCTCTTGATAATTTTGAAATATAAATTTTATCATGAGATCTTCTCATTCCTCTTTTAGATCTTGTTGGTTTTTTTTTTTGAACAGCCATAATATTATCCTATTATTTAATTTATAATAAATAATATAACATATAATTATTTTATTATATATTTTAATTTTAAAAATAATTTAAATATTTTTTAAATTTTTTATTTAATGGTGCTAATATTAACATTTTTTTTTTTGTAATTGGGTGTTTTAAAAAAATACTTTCTGCATGTAATAAAATATTTTTTTTTTTTATTTTTTTTCCATAACGTTCATCAAATATTATTGGTTTTCCTAAATATGATGTTTGAACTCTAATTTGATGAGTTCTTCCAGTAATAGGTTGAATAGATAATAAAGTTTTTGAATTAGAAAATTGTTTTATTTTAAATTTTGTTATTGATAGTTTTCCATTTTTATTAATTATTATTTTTTTATTTTTTCCTTTAATTTTATAAATCTTATTAGATATTATTTTTATTTTTGAATCCCAAAAACCTTTTACTATTGCTAAATATTTTTTTTTTATTTTATTTTGTAAAAATTTTTTATGTAATATGCATAAAATTTTTTTTTTTTTTGCTAATATTAAAACTCCTGATGTATTTTTATCTATTCTATGTACTAATTCTAAATATTTATTTTTAAAATATTTTTTTCGTAATATTTCTATAATTCCATTTGATATTCCGCTTCCATTATGTACTGCAATTCCTTGAGGTTTATTAATTATTAATATATAATTATCTTCGTATAATATTTTATTCATTAAATTAATATTAATTTTTAATTTTTTATTTTTAATATTTTTGTTATTTTTATAATATATAATAGGTGGTATTCTTATAATATCATTTTTTTTTAATTTATATTTTGGTTTTTTTCTTTTTTTATTTATTCTAAATTCTCCTTTTCTTATTTTTTTATATATAAGTTTTTTTGATATTTTTTTTATTTTTTTAAATAAAAAATTATCTATTCTTTGATTAATATCATTTTTATTAATTTTAATATATGAGACTAATTTATTATTCATATTTTATTTTAATTAATTATTACATAAAAATATTTATATTTTTAATTAAATTATATAAATAAATTTATTTATTTATAAAATTTTTTATAAATAAATAAATTTTTTTTTAATATTTAATGTTTTTTTTATTTTAATAAATATCTAATTGAGCATGTAAACAACCTGATTTTTTAATAGATTCTAATATTGATATTAATTCTGATGTTTTTATTCCTATTTTATATAATTCATTAATAATAAAATATATATTTTGATCGGTATTTATATTATATAATTCATTAAATATTTTATTTTTTTCATTTTTATAAATAATTTTTTTTTTATTATATTCATTAATTTTATTATCTTTATTAATTGTTAAAGATATATTTCCATTAATAATTATACATTCATCTATTTTTACTTTTCCATTAATGATTATAATTCCATTTTTTGAATTTATTGTAATTTTTGCTATTTTTTCTGGAATAGGAATATCTATATTTTCTATATTAGCCATTAATTGAATTTGTAAAATATTATTTTTAATGATATGTAATTGAATAGTATTAGAGTTTATTGCAAAAGCTGTATTTGGGTAATATAAATTAATTATATCACTTATTTTTTGTACTAAAGTAAAATTATCTTCATACAATTTTAAATTAATTATTTTTTGTTTTCCAAAATTTTTTTTATTTTCACTTTCTATTATTGCTCCTTGTGTTATTTTTCCATTATTTTTGTTTATATTTTTTGTTGTTGTTTGTATTATTTTTCCTTGTGCAATTGCATAAATATTATTATTAGAATCTTTTAATGGAGTCATTAATAAAATCCCTTCTTGAATATTTGTTGCGTTTCCTATAGATGATACTTTTACATCTATTTTATCTCCATAATGATTAAAAGAAGATAATTTAGAAGTTACTATTACAGAAGCTATATTTTTTGTTTCAATATTGTTATTAGTTGCAGTATTAATATTTAATTTTGATAACATATTATTTAATGATTGTAATGTAAATAAATTTTGTTTATTATAATCTCCTGTTCCATTTAAACCAATAACTAATCCATATCCAATTAAATGTGTTTCTTTAATATTAGTTATACTAGTCATGTTTTTTATTGTTTCTGCGTTTGCTGAAATTATAAATAATATATTGATGTAAATAAATATTACTATTTTTAAAAAAAAATTTTTAAACATATTTAACCTTTTTAGAAATATATATTTATTTTATATATATAAAATATACATTAATAAATTTTTTAACCAATTAATATTATTATATTTATTTGTACAAATACTATTATATTTTATTATTATGTTAGATATATTATAAGATTTTATAGTATTATTAATATCAATCATTTTTGGATTAATAATTCCAGAAATATAAATATTTTCTGTAATATTATTTATTTTAATATTTTTTTCCCCTTCTATTATTAAATTTCCATTAGATAAAATTTTTTTGATAGTAACAGAAATAATATTTAAAAAAATATTTTTTATTTTTGAGTTTTTTTCGTTTGAAATTTCTTCATTTTTTTTATTATAAATATTTAAAAAATCATAATTTTTATTTTTTTTAATATTAAAATAATTTGGAAAATCTCCTAAAATATCTATTTTTTTATTTTTATTATTTTTTGTTTCTTCATTACTATTATGAACAGCAATAATTTTTTCTTTAATTATTACTTTTATTGTTTCTCCAATATTATATATTTTATTATTTTCAAAAAAATTTATTTTATTTTTTTGCATAAAAAATATTTTTTTTTGAAAATTATTATTTTTAAATAATATTATATTATTTTTAAAAAAAAAAAATAATATTGATATTAAAAAAATAAAAAAAAATAAATATTTGATTATATTTATATAAACTTTATTCATAAAAATACCTTTTATATTGAAAAATAATTAATTTATATTTGATATTTTTAAAAAAAAAAAAAATTAAAAAATTTTATTTGATATTATTATAATTAATTTATATTATATATATATTTATTTATAAAATATTTTTTAAAAATATTTTTTAAATTTATATATAAATTATATATAAGGTAAAATTCATGTATCTACTAAAATCTATAATATCCATTGGTATTGTTACTATATTGTGTCGTATATTAGGTTTTATTAGAGATTTTCTAATTGCTTTTATATTTGGTACTTCTTTAGAAACAGATGCTTTTTTTGTTGCTTTAAAAATTCCTAATTTATTAAGAAGAATTTTTTCTGAAGGAGCTTTTTCTCAAGCTTTTATACCGATATTAAGTGAATATAAAAAAATTGGTAATATAAAATTAATGAATAATTTTATATCTGCAATTTTTAGTATTTTAATGATAGTAATGATTATAATAGTTTTTTTTAGTATTTTTTTTTCCGGTTTATTAGTAAAAATTATATCTCCAGGTTTTTCAAATAATTTTGAACAATTATTATTAACAAAAAATTTATTACAAATAATTTTACCTTATGTTTTTTTAATATCGATAGTAAATTTTTATACTGCTATTTTAAATATTTATAATGTTATTATATTGCCTACTTTTTTACCAATTATATTTAATTTAACAATGATTATTTTTATTTGGTTTATTTTACCATTTTTTAATAAACCTATTTATGCTTTATCTTGTTCTGTTTTATTTAGTGGTATTTTTCAATTATTATATCAATTTTTTTTATTATACAAAGAAAAGATTATTATTTTTCCAAAAATTGATATGAAAAATATTGGATTGATACGTGTTTATAAAAAATTTTTAACAGGAATTTTTAGTTCAGCAATTATACAAGTTTCACTTTTAGTAAATAATATTTTTGCTTCTCTTTTAATACCAAAATCTCTTTCTTGGATATATTATGCAGATCGTTTAATGGAATTTCCATTAGCAATTTTAAGTGTTTCTTTAACAACGGTTTTATTACCATTATTATCAAAAAATTATTTATGTAATGAAAAAAAATTTTTTAAGTTGTTTAATTGGGGTATACGTATTTCTTTTTTATTAGGAATACCTAGTGCTTTATTTTTAGCAATACTTACTAATCCTATAGTAAAAGTATTATTTCAATATGGAAATTTTACTGCTTTAGATAGTTTAATGACTAGTCAAATTTTATTTGTTTATAGTTTTGGTTTAATTGCTTTTATTTTAATAAAAATATTATCTTTGGGTTTTTATTCTCGTCAAGATACTATTACACCTATGAAAATTTCATTATTTTCAGTAATTATAATACAAATTATTAATATAATTGGAATAAATTTTTTTAAACATTGTACTTTTGCTATATCAATAAGTATTGGTTCTTGGGTTAATGTTTTTCTTTTATATTATAATTTATATAAAAAACATAATTTTATTATAAAATTAAAATCTTTAAATTTTTTTTTAAGTATAACTTTAGCAAGTTTAGTGATGTCTATTTATATGTTATATATTTTAAAAATTATGCCTGAATGGGATATTGGTTATTTTTATAATAAAATAATTAATTTATTTTTTTTAATTTTTTCATCAATTTTTTTATATTTTTTTGTATTTTTTTTATTAGGTTATAGATTAATAAATTTTATTTGTTTTAAAAAAAAATAATTAATTTTAGAGGAGGAGAGATTCGAACTCTCGGATGATTTCTCATCGATGGTTTTCAAGACCATTGCCTTAAACCACTCGGCCACTCCTCTAATACTTAATATTATAAACTTATATTATTAAAATGTAAAGTTAATAATTTTTTGTTAATATATTTTAAAATAAATAATATTATATTTGACTTTTTAATATTTTAAAAGTTATACTATTATCAATAAAATATAAATTTAATATGGCGCGTTGACAGATTGGTTATGTAACGGATTGCAAATCCGTTTAGCCCGGTTCAATTCCGGGATGCGCCTTTTATTAAATATAAATATTTTTGCCCGGATGGTGAAATTGGTAAACACAAGGGACTTAAAATCCCTCGGCTGAAAAGCTTTGCGGGTTCAAGTCCCGCTCTGGGTATTATTTATAAAATAATTTATAAACATAATATTTTTTATTTTTTATTAATATTTTTTTTTTTTTTTTGAATTTTTTAAAAATATTTTTTGATATAAATTTATTTATTACAATTATTACTTCACTTTTTTTTTTAATAAAAAATTTTACGTTTTTTAAAAATTTTTTAATAAAAATAAAATTAATTTTTAAATTTATGTGTATAGGTGGATTACATATTATTAAATTATATTTTTTATTAATATTATTAAAAATGTTACTAGAAATTATTTTATATTTTTTTTTATGAATTTTATTTTTTATTAAATTTTTTTTAGTTGTTATTAAAGAAGGTAAATAATTATCTACATATGTTATTTTAATATTTTTATTAAAATTGTTAATATAATTTATTTTTATTCCTAAAAAACCAGTTCCACATCCTATATCTAAAATATTACCTTTTATTTTTTTATTAATTAAAAATTTTGATAATAATAAACTTCCTTTATCAATTTTTTTATAACCGAATACTCCTGGTAAAGAATATATTATAATTTTATTTTTTTTTTTTTTTTTAAATTTATATATATTTTTATTTTTATTTTTTTTTATTTTACATGATAAAAATAAAAAATTTTTTATTTTTATAATTTTTTTTATTTTTACCCATTTTTTTATTTTTTTTTCAATATTATTTATTCCAGATTTTTTTTCTCCAAAAATAAATATATTATAATTTAATGGTATAATAGATATAATTTCTTTTAAAAGAATATAAGATTCTTTTTTATTTTTAGACCAAAATAAAATTAAATATTTACAAAATTTAAATAAAATATTTTTATTATATAAATATATTATTTTTTTTTGTTTTATAATTTTTATATATTTTTTATAATTATATTTTTTTGTATAAATTATTGATAATTTTGCATTAAAAAATTTAAATAATTTTTCTTGTATATTTCCAATAAATATTATTTTTTTTTGTTGAAAATTTTTTTTATTTTTTAAAAAACATTTATTAATTATATGCATTTTTTTTTAAAAATTATATTTTAAATAAATAATTTAAATTTATTTTTTTTTTAAAATTTATTTTTTTATTATTTAAAAAAATAGAAATTAAATCTTGTGAATTTGGATATAAAAATTTTTTTTTTATATATTTTTTTTTAAAATGTATTTTTTTAATAGCATTAGTTACTATTAACCATTTTTTTTTTAATGATTTTATTTCAATTTTTTTTTTTTTTATTATTTTTTCTGTTTTTTTTCCTATCCATTTTTTTTTTTTTTTTATATATTTAGAAAAAAAAAATATTTTTGATTTATAATTTATATATATAATTATATTTTTTTTTTTAAATTTTCTCCATATTTGTTCAGCAATAATTTTTAATGTAGAAATTCCTAAATATGGTATTTTGTAAATAAAATAAAAACATTTTATTATACAAAAACAAATTTTTATTCCTGTTAATGATCCAGGTCCTTTTGAAAATATTATTAATTTTATTTTTTTAATAGAAATTTTTTTAAAATTTAAAATATTATTAATAATAAATAAAATATTATTATTATGTTTTTTTTTAGAAATTATAGAAATATTATAATATTTTTTATTTATTAACAATGTTATAGAACATTGTTTAAAAGAAATATCAATAGATAAAATTATTTTTGACATTTATTATTCCTATTTATTAAATAATTTTTTAATTTAAATATATATATATTTATTTTTTTCCAATATATTTTATTCGAATTAAATTTATTTTATATTTAGTTGCTTCTAAAATATGAAAATGAAGTGGTGGTATTTTAATTATTTCTCCTTGAAATGGAAATCTTCCTTTTTTAGATATTAAAAATCCTGCTAATGAAACATGATTAGTTTCTTTTTCAAAATTATTTATATTTAATATTTGTTTTAAAGAATGTATATCAGTTGCTCCTTTTACTAACCAAGAATTTTTACTTTCATAAATTATTTCTGGGGTTTCGTCTGCATCAGGAAATTCTCCAGCAATAGCTTCTAAAATATCTAATGGTGTTATTAATCCTTGAACAACTCCAAATTCATTATTTATTATTATTAAACTTCCTTTAGAACATTTTAATACATTTAATAAATTAATTGTATCTAATGTATCTGGAATAATTATTGGTTTGTTTTTGGATGCGAAATTTAATATATTATTTTTTTTTTCTAAAATAAATAAAAATTCTTTTGCTCTTACTATTCCTATAATTTTATCTAATTCTCCTTTACATACAGGAAATAAACTATGAGGAGTATCTAGTAATTGATTTCTTATTTTAATATTATTTTGATTTATATTAATCCATGAAATTTCATTTCTAGGTGTCATTATACTTCTTATAGATCTTATTCCTAAAGTTAAAACTCCATTTATCATATATTGTTCTTCTTTTTTTAAAGATGATTCTTTTAAAAATATTTTTTTATTTATATTATTTTCATATAAATTATTTATTATATTTTTTTTTTTTTTAATTTGTTCTTCTTTCATAAATCTTAATATAGATGATGCTATTCTTTCTCGTAATGGTATTTTTGATTGATAAGAAATAGAATTTCTTTTTGCAATTTGATTAAATAATTCTATTAATATTGAAAAACTTATAGCTGCATATAAATATCCTTTCGGTATTTTTACTCCTAAAGATTCTACTATTAAACTAATACCAATCATTAAAAGAAAACTTAAACATAATACTATTACTGTTTTATGTAGTAAAATAAAATTTGTTAATTTTTTTGATGCTAATATCATTAAGATCATTGAAATGATTACAGCAGTTATCATAATAGATAAATTATTTACCATTCCAATTGCTGTTATTATTGAGTCCATAGAAAAAACTGTATCTAAAATAATAATTTGAATAATAACTGCCCAAAAACTAGCATAATTTTTATGTTTTTGTTTATTTTTATTAATTTTTTTTTCTTCTAATCTTTCATGTAATTCTATAGTAGCTTTAAATAATAAAAATATTCCACCTAATAATAGAATTAAATCTCGCGTTGATAAATATAAAAATTTATTATTGATAATTGGTATTTTAAAAGTTACTATCCAGGATATAATAGATAATAAAAAAAGACGCGTTACTAAGGAAAACCCTAAACCAATTAAACGAGCTTTATTACGTTTTAAAGGTGAAAGTTTATCAACTAAAATAGCTACAAAAATTAAATTATCTACACCTAATACTATTTCAAGGATAATTAGTGTAAATAATCCTATCCAAGTTGATGGTTCGAAAAAAAATTCCATTAAAAACTCCATAAAGAAAATAATTGGTTTAGTTTAGAATATTTAATTTTTTNATTAAATAAAAAATATTTTTTATATATTAATTTTATTATAAAAAANTTTAAAAGTATTTTTTTTTATATAACGCTGAAATTCTTTTTTTTAAAGATGGGTGTGATAAAAATAAATTAAATATTTTTTTAGATTTTCCGTTAATACAAAAATTAGAAATACTATTATTTAATTCTTTTGGTTCGTGATGAATTTGTAATGTTTTTAAAGCAGAAATCATTTTATTGCAACCAACAATTTTTGCAGAACCAGAATCAGCGTAAAATTCTCTATATCTTGAAAACCACATAATTATTATACTAGCTAAAATTCCTAATGTAAATTCTAAAAATGAAGAAATAATATAATATAAAAAACTATTTTCTTTTATATTAATATTTTCTTCTTTATTATTATTAAATAAATTATTTGAAAATATTTGTGTTATAATTTTTGAAAATAGTATTACAATAGTATTTAATACTCCTTGTATTAAAGTCATAGTTACCATATCTCCGTTAGAAATATGACTTATTTCATGAGCTAATACTGCTTCAATTTCTTCTTTATTCATATTTTTTATAAGACCATAAGATATAGCAATTAATGAATTATTTTTACTAGGACCAGTTGCAAATGCATTAATATCTAATGATTTATAAATTGCTATTTGTGGTATTTTTATATTTACTTTTTTTGCTTGTTTTTTAATAGTATTTAAAATCCAATTTTCAAAATTATTTTTTGGTGTTTTAATAATTTTTCCGTTAATAGTTTTTAAAGCTATCCATTTAGATAATAATAAAGAAATTAAAGAACTACTAAAACCTAAAATAGAAGAAATTATTGTAATGAAATATATTTTTCCTATATTAATTCCTATTATTTTTAAAAATATATTTAATATAAATATTACAGATAAATTTGTTAATAAAAATAAAATGATTCTTATCATATTTTTTCCTTTNAAAATATTTTTAATTAATTATAAAAATTTATATAATATTTTATTTAATAAAAATTATATTTAAAATAATTAATTTTAAATTTTATATTAAAATTAATATATATTCCAATTTCTTCCGTCTCTTTGAATTAAATCAATTGATTCTTTTGGTCCCCATGTTCCAGCAGGATAAATTTTTATTTTTTGATTTTTTTTTTTTAAAGATTTTATAATTTTATCAATCCATTTCCAAGATGCTTCTATTTCATCTCTTCTTACAAATAAAGTTTGTTTTCCAATCATACTATCTAATAATAATCTTTCATAAGCATCAGGTATATCTATTTTTTTAAATTCTTCAGAATAATTTGATGTTAATAAAATTTCTTTTAAATTAAATTTAGAAGTTAAACCTGGTATTTTATTATTTATTTTAATATCAATTCCTTCATTGGGTTGTAAACGAATAATTAATTTATTCTGAGGAATAACATTACATGAATTTTTAAATAAATTTATTGGTATTTTTTTAAAAAATATAACAATTTCTGAATATTTTATTGGTAGTCTTTTTCCTGTTCTTAAATAAAAAGGAACTCCTTTCCATTTCCAATTTTCAATATTTACTTTTATACAAACAAAAGTTTCAGTTTTACTGGTTTCATTTAAATTATTTTCTTTTAAATAAGAATTTACTAATTTTCTATCAATATAACCTTTTGTGTATTGCCCTAAAACTATTTTTTTTTTAATATTTTTTATATTTATAGGTTTTAATGATTTTAATATTTTAACTTTTTCATTTCTAATATTATCTGAAGATAAATTTATTGGTATAGACATAGTAATAATAGTTAGTATTTGTAATAAATGATTTTGTACCATATCTTTTATTTGACCAGTCTTATTAAAATAATTCCATCTTCCTTTAATTCCTATATTTTCTGCAATAGTTATTTGAATATGATCTATATTTTTATTACTCCAATTATTCATAAATAAAAAATTAGAAAAACGTAAAGATAATAAATTTAATATAGTTTCTTTTCCCAAATAATGATCAATTCTAAAAATTTGTGATTCTTTAAAATATTTTCCTACTTTATTATTAATATCTTTTGAAGTTTTTAAAGATTCTCCTATTGGTTTTTCTATTACAATTCTAGATGAAGGTAAATTTAATTTTGCTTTAGCTAATCCTTTACAAATTAATTCAAAAGTATTTGGAGGCATAGCTAAATAATTTATTGTTATTTTATTTTTTTGATCTAATATTTTTTTTAATTTTAAAAAATTTTCTATATAATTTACATCAATATTACAAAAAATTAATTTTTTACAAAATTTTTTCCAAAATATAATATTAATTTCTTCATTAATAAATTTTTTTAAGTTTTTTTTCACCATTTTAATATATGTATTTTTGTCCCAATTTGCTCTTCCTACTCCTATAATTTTTGTATTTTTATGTAATTTTTTTAATTTTTCTAATTTATATAATGAAGGAAGAAGTTTTCTTCTTGCAAGATCTCCTTTTGTTCCAAAAATAACTAAATCATAAGCTAATTTTTTTTTAATCACTATTTTTTCCTTAAATTATCTATAATAAATAATAGATATATAATTTTTTTTTTAAAAAACATTTATATATTTTAAATAATAAGGATTAATATTATTAAAATTTTTTATATAAAATAAAATTTTAAGAATAATTTTTTATTTTTTTAATATAAATTTAATATTATAATATTATATAATATTTTAAATACTTAATTATTAAATTTATTTTAATATATTAATTATTTTAAAAAATATTTAATAAAATAATATTAATTATGAATTATTAATATTAATAATAAAAAAAATTATAAAATAAATTAAGGAAATATTTTGAAAAGAATTCGAAGAACTAAAATTGTTGTTACATTAGGACCTTCTACTGATAAAAATAATAATTTAGAAAAATTAATTAAATTAGGAGTAAATGTATTAAGATTAAATTTTTCTCATGGAACTTCTTTAGATCATAAAAGAAGAGCAAAACATGCATTTAAAATAATGAGAAAATTAAATTTACATGTTGCTTTATTAGGTGATTTACAAGGTCCAAAAATTAGAATTTCAAAATTTAAAAATAATAAAATTTTTTTAAAAAAAAATAATATTTTTATATTAGATTCTAAATTAAACCCAAATAAAGGAGATGAAAACAAAGTAGGTATTGATTATAAAAAATTACCAAAAGATGTATCATTAAATGATATTTTATTATTAGATGATGGAAGAATTCAATTAAAAGTAATAAAAATAAATTTATCAAAAATTTATACAAAAGTAATTTTAGGAGGGTATTTATCAAATAATAAAGGAATTAATAAATTAGGTGGAGGTTTATCTGCTAAATCAATTACTAAAAAAGATTATGAGGATATAAAATTAGCTGCTTATATAGGTGTAGATTATCTTGCTGTTTCTTTTCCTAGATACAGTGAAGATATAAAATTAGCAAGATTATTAATGCGAAAAACAGGAAGTAAAGCTAAAATAATTGCTAAAATAGAACGAGCTGAATCTGTTGCTAATGATATAAATATAAAAAACATTATTTTAGCTTCTGATGCAATTATGGTTGCTAGAGGAGATTTGGGAGTGGAAATTGGAGATTCTAAATTAGTTGGAATTCAAAAGAAATTAATTAGTACTGCAAGAAAATTAAATAAAATTGTTATTACCGCAACTCAAATGATGGAATCAATGATTTATTCTCCTTTTCCTACTAGAGCAGAAGTAATGGATGTTGCTAATGCAGTTTTAGATGGTAGTGATGCAGTAATGTTATCTGCAGAAACAGCTTCTGGAAATTACCCTATTGAAACTGTAAAAGCTATGAGTAAAGTTTGCAAAGGAGCAGAAAAAGTTCCTAGTATTAATGTTTCTAAACATCGTTTGAATATTAAATTTAAAAATATAGAAGAATCAATAGCTATGTCAGCAATGTATTCCGCAAATCATTTAGAAGGAGTTTCTGCTATTATAATATTAACAGAATCAGGAAAAACAGCTTTAATGACTTCTAGAATTACTTCAGGTTTACCTATTTTTGCTTTATCTTGTCATAAAAAAACTTTAAATTTAACTGCTTTATATCGAGGAGTTACACCAATTTTTTTTGATAATTTTAAAAATTATGATTTAATTTCTCAAAACGCAATAAAGTTTTTATTACAAAGAGGTTTTTTAAAATATAAAGATATTGTTATTGTTACTCAAGGAGAAATAATGAGTAGAATAGGAAAAACAAATACAATGAGAATTTTAAAAGTTTTATAATTTATTTAAAATATTTTGTAGGCGCATCGCTTACTGGGCAAATAGCATTAGTTGTTTTTGGAAATGCAATAATTTCACGTATACTTTTGCTTTTTGTAAGTAACATAGTTAATCTATCTAATCCAAGTGCTATACCAGCATGAGTAGGTGCGCCATATTTTAAAGCTTCTAAAAAAAAACCAAAAGTTTTTTTTTGGATTTCTTTTTTCATTTTTATTATATTAAATATTTTTTTTTGTATTTTATTATTATTAATTCTTACTGATCCACCTCCTATTTCATATCCATTAATTATTAAATCATATGAATCGGAAATTATTTTTTCAGGATTAATTTTAAGATTTTTAATAAATTTTTTTTTAGGAGCTGTAAATGGATGATTAGTACAAGTTAATTTTCCATTTTTTTTTTTAAATAAAGGAAAATTTATTATCCACAAAGGTTTCCATTTTTTTTTTTGTGTTATTTTTAAGTCATTTCCTAATTTTAATCGAATTATATTAAAAGTTTTATTTACTATTTTTTTTTTATCTGCAAAAAAAATAATTTTATCATTATTTTTTATTTTTTTAAATGATTTAAATATTTTTTTAAAAATTTTTTTTTTAATATTTTTTTTTATGTATTTTTTATTAAAAAATTTTTTTTTATTAAATTTTATTAAATATAATTTTTTATTACTATATTTTTTAACAATTTTTTTGTAAGAATTAAAATATTTTTTTTTAAATAAATGAATTTTAGAAATATATAATGCTACTATTCTATTTTTTTTTTTAATATTTAATTGTAAAAAATTTTTATATATTTTTTTTTTTAATATTTTATTAAATTCTATTAATTTTAATGGATTTCTTAAATCTGGTTTATCAGATCCATAAAGTTTCATAGAATTTTTATATGTTATAATAGGAAATTTTTTTAATTTTTTATTATTTATTTTTTTCCATAATTTTGAAATCATTTTTTCAGTAATATTTCTTATTTCTTTTGCATTCATAAAAGAAGTTTCTATATCTATTTGAGTAAATTCTGGTTGTCTATCTGCTCTTAAATCTTCATCTCGAAAACATTTAGCAATTTGATAATAACGATCTATTCCTGCAATCATTAATAATTGTTTAAATATTTGTGGAGATTGAGGTAATGCGTAATATTTTTTTTTATGAATTCTACTTGGAACAATATAATCTTTTGCTCCTTCAGGAGTTGATTTGGTTAATATAGGAGTTTCTATTTCTATAAAATAATTTTTTTCTAAAAATTTTCTTATAAATTTTTTTATTTTATTTCTTATTTTAAATTTTAATAAAATATTTTTTTTTCTTAAATCTAAATAACGATATTTAAATCTTATTTCTTTATTATTTTTATTATTTATATCAATTGGTAAAGGTTTTGAATAATTTATTATTTTTATTTTTAAAGTTAATATTTCAATTTCATTTTTAAATTTTTTTTTTTTTTGTACTATTCCAATTACTTTGATACAAAATTCATTTTTTATTTTTTTTATTTTTTTAAAATTTTTTAAATATTTAAAATTACAAAATATTTGTACATTTCCTGTACAATCTCTCATATTTATAAATATTATTTTACCTAAATTTCTATATTTTTGTACCCATCCATATAATTTAACTATTTTATTTATATCATTTTTATTTAATTTACCGCAATAATGTGTTCTCATATTATTTTTTTTTATTATAATTTATTTAAAATAATTAAATAAAATTTTACTATCAAAAATATTAAATATATAATATTTTTGATAGTAAAATATTTATCTACTTCTAAAAGTAATTCTTCCTTTATGTAAATCATAAGGAGTTAATTCTACTATTACTTTATCTCCTGTTAAAATTCTTATATAATTTTTTCTCATTTTTCCAGATATGTGAGCAATTATAATATGCCCATTTTCTAATTTTACTCGAAATGTAGTATTTGGAAGTGTATCAATTACTGTTCCTGAAATTTCAATATTTTCTTCTTTAATCATAATTATCTCTTAAAAATTAAAATAAATAATTTATATTAAATTATTTTTTTCTAAATATTTTTCTGCATCAATTGCAGCCATACATCCACTAGAAGCTGATGTAATAGCTTGTTTATATACATGATCAATTACATCTCCAGCAGCAAATATTCCTGGTATATTAGTTTTAGTAAAATTTCCATGAGAACCAGATTTTACTATAATATATCCATTTTTCATAGAAATTTTATTATTAAATATTTTGGTATTAGGGGTATGTCCAATTGCTAAAAATAATCCATCAATAAAAATATTTTTTGTTTTATTTTTTTTTTTAGAAAAAATATTAATATTAGTTATATTATTTTCATTTCCTTTGATTTTTTTTACTTCATAATTTAAATATATTTTAATTTTTTTATTTTTTATTTTTTTCATTACTCTATTTATTAAAATTTTTTCAGCTTTAAAATTTTTATTTCTATGTATTAAATATATTTTTTTTACTATTTTTGATAAAAATAATACATCTTCAAATGCAGAATTTCCACCACCTATTATTGCTATTTTTTTATTTTTAAAAAACATTCCATCACATATAGCGCATGAAGAAATTCCTTTTCCTTTATAAAAATTTTCTGATTTTATTCCTAAATAACGAGCAGAAGCTCCAGTAGCTATTATAATAGAATTTGCAGTATAAATAGAATTATATCCAAATAATTGAAAAGGTTTTTTTTTAAAATTTACTTTATTAATGTGATCTGAAATAATATTTATAGGAAATTTTTTAACATGTTTATACATTCTTTCCATTAATTTTAATCCACTTATTTTATTAATTTCTCCAGGCCAATTTTCAATATTATCTGTTTTTATTAATTGCCCTCCGATATCATTTCCAGTAATTAATAATGGTTTTAAATATGCTCTACTTGCATATATTCCTGCGGTGTATCCTGCTGGACCAGATCCTATAATAATTAATTTAGAATGTATTTTTTTATTATTTTTATTTAAAATTTTCATTTTTATTTAAATTTTATATTATGTAAATAATAATATTATTAATTTAAAATACATTATTTATTATATAAATGTAAATATTAAATTTTTTTTAAAAATATTTATTTTATTAATAACTTATTTTATATTTTATTTGAGAATAAAAATTTATTATGATTAATATAAATTATTTATATAAAAATCCTAAATTAAAAGCATCAAAATTGTGGAGAAGAAAATATTTTTTAGATATTGTTAATTTAATATTTATTAATAATATAAGAAAATTATTACAAATTAAAACTGAAAAATTACAATATAAAAAAAAAAAAATATCTATAAAAAAAATTAATAAAAATATTTTTTTAAATAATTATATTAAAAAAATAAATAAAAATTTAAAAAAAATAAAAAAAAAAATTAAAAAATTTCAATTAAATATTCCGAATATTCCTTATAAAAATATTCCATATGGAATAAAATATAAAAATAATAAAGAAATAGTAAAATGGGGTGTAATTAAAAAAAAAATATTTAAAGTAAAAAATCATATTGAATTGGGAAAAAAAAATAATAATTTGAATTGGAAATTATCTTCTGAAATTTCTGGTTCAAATTTTATTTTTATGAAAGGAAATATTGCATTATTACATCGAGCTTTAAGTCAATTTATGTTAGATCTACATACTAAAAAACATGGATATATAGAAACTTATGTTCCTTATTTAGTTAATAAAAAAAGTTTATATGATACTGGTCAATTACCAAAATTTAGTAATAATTTATTTTATGTTTCATCTTTACAAAATAAAAAAAAAAATTATGTTTTGATACCTACAGGGGAAATACCTTTAACTAATTTTATAAGAAATCAATCTTTTTTAAAAAAAAAATTACCAATTATGTTAACTGCACATACACCATGTTTTCGAGCAGAATCTAATTCTTATGGTAAAAATTCTAATGGTTTAATAAGAATGTATCAATTTGATAAAGTAGAAATTGTACAAATTGTTTCTAAAAAAAAATCATATAAAGTATTAGAAGTTTTAACATCACATGCTGAAGAAGTATTAAAATTATTAAAATTACCTTATAGAAAAATTTTGTTATGCGCTGGAGAATTAAGTTTTACATCTGCTAAAACTTATGATTTAGAAGTTTGGTTTCCTTCTTTAAATATTTATAAAGAAGTATCTTCTTGTTCAAATATTATTGATTTTCAATCTAGAAGAATGAATTCTTCTTATTATTATTATTATAAAAATAAAAAAAAAAAATATTTTTTACATACATTAAATGGATCAGGTTTAGCGATAGGAAGAGTTTTAGCTGCAATATTAGAAAATTATCAAGATATTAATGGAAATATTAAAATTCCAAATATTTTACGTAATAAATATATGAATGGTATAAAATTCATATAATATAAAAATTCATTTAAATATATTTATGTAAAGAATATGAAAAAAATTTATAATTTTAATGCCGGACCTTCAATGTTACCTAAAGAAGTTTTATTAAAAGCTAAAAAAGATTTATTAAATTGGAATAATTTAGGAGTTTCTATTATGGAAATTAGTCACAGAAGTTTAGATTTTATAACATTAACAAATAAAATAGAAAAAAATTTAATTTCATTATTAAATATACCAAAATCTTATAAAATATTATTTTCTCCAGGGGGGGCTAGAGGTCAATTTTCTGCAATACCTACAAATATTTTAAATAATTGGAATAATACTTCAGATTATATTGTAGGAGGATATTGGTCTAATGAAGCTTTTTTAGAATCACAAAAATATTGTTTTTCTAATAAAATTAATATTAGAAAAAATTTTTACCAAAAACAAAAAATTTTATCTATGAAAAATTGGAAATTAAATAAAGATAGTAAATATGTTCATTATTGTCCAAATGAAACTATTGAAGGAATAGAAATTTTTGAAGATCCAATTAGTGAAAATTTTAATAATAAAATTATTGTAGGGGATTTTTCTTCTACTATTTTATCTAAACCTATAAATATAAAATATTACGATATTATTTATGCGGGAGTTCAAAAAAATATAGGACCTCCTGGAATTACATTAATAATTATTAAAAAAAATCTTTTTAAAAAAAATAAAATAACCCCTTCTATTCTTTACTATAAAAATTTATTAAAATATGATTCTATGTTTAATACACCTGTTACCTTTTCTTGGTATTTATCAGGTTTAGTAATTAAATGGTTAAAAAAAAAAGGGGGGTTAAAAAAAATAAATATTATAAATCATAAAAAAGCAAATTTATTATATAATTATATTGATAAAAGTGATTTTTATTTTAATAATATTCATAAAAATAATAGATCTTTATTAAATATAACATTTAATATAATAAATCCTTTTTTAAATAATTTTTTTTTAAAAGAATCAAAATTTTTAGGATTTTTATCATTAAAAGGTCATAATTTAATTGGAGGAATTAGAGCTTCTATTTATAATGCTATGCCTATAAAAGGTGTAAAAAAATTAATTACATTTATGAAATATTTTAAAAAAAAATATGGATAAAAATAATATTTATTTAAATTTAAATTTTAAAAATTATAAAAGGTTTTAATTAAAATGTTAAAAAATATAATATTAAATTCAATTTCTTCAATTCGAGGAAATATAAAATTACCTGGTTCAAAAAGTATTTCTAATAGAGTTTTATTATTATCTTCTTTATCTAAAGGAATTACATATATTAAAAATTTATTAATTTCTGATGATATTAAATATATGTTAAAAGCATTAAAAATTTTAGGTATAAAAATTATTTTTTATAAAAAAAAAACAGAATGTAAAATAATTGGAAAAGGAAAACCTATAAAAATAAAAAATTTTCATACATTATTTTTAGGAAATGCTGGAACTGTAATGAGGCCTTTGTTGGCTGTTTTATCTTTAAAAAAGAATAAATTATTATTAACTGGAAATAAAAGAATGCAAGAAAGACCAATTAAACATCTTGTTAATGCATTAAGACAAGGAGGAGCAATAATTAATTATTCTGATAAAAAAAATTTTCCTCCAATTTTATTAAATGGGGGATTTAAAGGAGGAAAAATTATTTTAAATGGAACAATTTCTAGTCAATTTTTGAGCGCTTTATTAATTGCTTCTCCTATGGCAATTAAAAATACCAAAATTATTATTAAAGGAAAATTAGTTTCTAAACCTTATATTAAAATGACTTTAATATTAATGAAAAAATTTGGTGTTTATGTAGAAAATAATAATTATAAAATTTTTAATATTATTGGAAGACAAAAATATTATACACCTGGTAATTATTTTATTGAAGGAGATGCTTCTTCAGCTTCATATTTTTTAGCAGCTTCTGCTATTAAAGGAGGAATAGTTAACGTTAAAGGAATTAATAAAAATAGTATTCAAGGAGATATTTTTTTTTCTTATATATTAAAAAAAATGGGAGTTTCTATTATATGGAAAAATAATTATATTATTTGCATAAAAAAAAATATATATTCTATTAATTTAGATTTAAATAGTATACCGGATGCTGCTATGACAATAGCTATTGTTTCTTTATTTTCTAAAGGAACTACTGTAATTAAAAATATATTTAATTGGAGAGTAAAAGAAACAGATAGATTGAAAGCAATGTCTACTGAATTAAAAAAAATAGGAGCTATTGTAATTGAAGGAAAAGATTTTATTTCTATTACTTCTCCTAAGAAATTTTTATATTCTAAAATTGAAACTTATGATGATCATAGAATAGCAATGTGTTTTTCATTAATATCATTATCTAATATTAAAGTAAAAATTTTAAATCCTTCTTGTGTTAATAAAACTTTTCCTATGTATTTTAAATTTTTTAATAGTATATGTAATTTTTNATGAATGAAATAATATTATTTTTTTTTAGAAAAAAGTTTTTATATAACATAT
This sequence comes from Buchnera aphidicola (Greenidea ficicola), assembly GCF_039386055.1. Lineage (GTDB taxonomy): Bacteria > Pseudomonadota > Gammaproteobacteria > Enterobacterales > Enterobacteriaceae > Buchnera_K > Buchnera_K aphidicola_A. The sequence goes on along the minus strand of NZ_CP135012.1, from coordinate 210,547 downwards.
TTTTATATATTATATATAATAATTTTTTTTATTAAAATCAATATAAGGAAAAAATGTTTTTTTCTCCTGTAATTACATTTGATGGTCCTAGTGGTTCTGGAAAAAGTTCTTTATGTAAATTATTATCTAAAAAAATAAAATGGAATTTTTTGAAATCTGGAATGATATATAGAGTTATTGCTATAAAATTATTTAATAACAAAATAGAATTATCAGAAAAAAAAATAATAAATTTTTTAAAAAATTTAAATTTTATAAATTCAATTGATTTGTTAAAAAAAGAAATTAAAAAAGAAAAATATTTAAAATTTAATTTTTTTCCTAAAATTTATAAAATATTATCTATATTTTCTAATTTTCCTAAAATAAGAAAATTTTTATTTAAAATTCAACAAATGTTTCGACAACCTCCTGGTTTAATAGCAGAAGGAAGAGATATGGGAACTGTTGTTTTTTCAGATGCGTTATTAAAATTTTTTTTAGATGCAAATTTAAAAGATAGAGCTTATAGAAGAACGTTAGAGTTGCAAAAAAACGGATTTAATGTTACTTTTAAAGATATTTTATTTAGTATGTGGAAAAGAGATAATCAAGATTACAATCGAAATATTTCTCCTTTAATCCCACCAAAAAATTCTATTATTATAGATTCAACTTATTTAAATTTAAAACAAATTTTAAAAATAATATTAACACATATAAAAAAAAACTCAATTATATATTCAATTATTAAAAAAAATATTATTCTATAATAAGGAATATTATAGTTAAATAAATAATAGTTATACTATATAAAGGAAATCTAGTAACTGTTAATTTGATCTTTTTAGTGATTATTAATATGAATGAATCTTTTGCATTACTTTTCGAAAAATCTTTACAAAAAATTAAAACTAAACCAGGTTCAATTATAAAAGCCAAAGTAATATCTATTAAAAAAGATATAGTTCTAGTAGATGCTGGATTAAAATCTGAAGCTATTATTCCAATAGAACAATTTAAAACTGCTGAAAATCAATTAGAAATTAAAATAGGTGATAAAATAGATGTTTCTTTAGATGCTATTGAAGATGGTTTTGGAAATACAATTTTATCAAGAGAAAAAGCTAAAAGGTATGAATCTTGGTTAGTTCTTGAAAAATCACATGAAGAAAATTTAACAATTATTGGAAAAATTAATGGAAAGGTTAAAGGAGGGTTTACAGTAGAATTAAATGATATAAGAGCTTTTTTACCAGGTTCGTTAGTTGATATAAGACCTGTAAAAGATACATTATATCTTGAAGGAAAAGAATTAGAATTTAAAGTTATTAAATTAGACAAAAAAAGAAATAATGTTGTAGTTTCAAGAAGAGCAGTTATTGAATCTGAAAATAATGCAGAACGTAATAAATTATTAAAAACTCTTAATGAAGGGAAAAAAATAAAAGGAATAATAAAAAATTTAACAGATTATGGAGCTTTTGTAGATTTAGGAGGTGTTGATGGATTATTGCATATTACAGACATGGCTTGGAAAAGAGTTAAACATCCAAGTGAAATTGTAAATATTGGACAAGAAATTTTTGTAAAAGTATTAAAATTTGACAGAGAAAAAACAAGAGTTTCTTTAGGTTTAAAACAATTAGGAATAGATCCTTGGGTTTCTCTTTCAAAACGTTATCCTGAAAATACAAAATTAAAAGGAAGAGTAACTAATTTAACTGATTATGGATGTTTTGTTGAATTAGAAGAAGGAGTTGAAGGTTTAGTTCATGTTTCAGAAATGGATTGGACAAATAAAAATATACATCCTTCAAAAGTAGTTTCTGTAAATGATATAGTTGAAATTATGGTTTTAGATATTGATGAAGAAAGAAGAAGAATATCTTTAGGTTTAAAACAATGTACTATTAATCCTTGGAAAATATTTTCTAAAAATAACAAAAAAGGTAATAAAGTTATTGGAAAAATTAAATCAATTACAGATTTTGGTATTTTTATAGGATTAGATGGAGGAATTGATGGATTAGTTCATTTATCTGATATTTCTTGGAATGTAAAAGGAGAAGAGTCTGTAAAAAAATATAAAAAAGGAGAAAAAATAAAAACTATAGTTTTACAAGTAGATTCAGAAAGAGAAAGAATTTCATTAGGAATTAAACAATTAGAAGAAGATCCTTTAAATAATTATATATCTTTATTTAAAAAAGAAATGATTATTGAAGGTATAATTAAAAATATAAATAAAAAAAATATATTAGTAAAATTTTTTGATGAAATGGAAGGTATTATAAAAAATTTTAAAAAAAATAATAAAAATAATATTAAATTATATGTTAATGAAAAAATAAAAGTAAAAATTTTTAATATTGATCGTAAAAAACGTATAATTTATTTATTATTTATTTCTAAAGTTGATAATAATAAATTATAAAATTTCATAAAGAGTATAATAAATATGAAAAAATCTTTTATAATTATAGCAAATTGGAAATTAAATGGGAATAATAAATCTATTAAAAAATTTTTAAAATTATTAGATTCATTTTTATTTATAAAAGCATATTCTTGTAAAGTTATTTTTTTTCCTCCTTTGATATATTTAAATCATGCTTCTAAAATTATTACTTATAATAATTTATTTATTGGATCGCAAAATGTTGATAATCATTCTTTTGGAGCCTATACTGGAGAAATATCTTCATATATGTTAAAAGATATTGGTATTAAATATGTAATTATAGGTCATTCTGAAAGAAGAATATATCATAAAGAAAATAATAAAATTATAGCTGAAAAATTCAAATTATTAAAAAAAATAGGATTAATTCCAATATTATGTATTGGAGAAAATTATAATCAAAAAAAAAAAAAACAAACAAAAAAAATAATAATAAAACAAATAGATGAAATATATAATTTATGTGGAAATTTATCATTTGATAATACAATTATTGCTTATGAACCAATATGGTCTATAGGAACTGGAAAAATAGCAAATGCTAAAAATATTCAAAAAATACATAATTTTATTAAAAAATATATTCAATATAAAAATGAAAAAAAAAAAATTAAAAAATTAAAATTATTATATGGAGGTTCAGTTAATGAAACAAATATACAAGATTTTTTAAAAGAAAAAGATATAGATGGAGTTTTAGTTGGTGGAGCTTCTTTAGATTTTTATCAATTTACTACATTATTAACATTATCTAATAATTTATCTTTTTAAAATATTAATAAAAATATATAAACATTATAATAATAATATATAAATATTATTATTATTATGTTTTATTTAAAATATAAATAAATTTTTAATATAATTTTTTAGATAATTTTAACCATTCAAATTTAAATGGTCTTTTTAAATTTTTTAATGCATAAATTATATCATTATGTATCATATTTTCATTTTTTATTCCAATACATCTTCCTTTATATCCTTTTAATAATAATTTTATTGAATATGCTCCCATTCTTGAAGCAAGAATTCTATCATAAACAACAGGAGATCCTCCTCTTTGAATATGTCCTAATATGGTAGATCTAGTTTCTCTTTTTGTTTTTTTTTCTATATATTTTGCTAATTTTTTAACATCATAAATATATTCAGTTATAGCAATAATTACATGTTTTTTACCTTTTTTAATACTTTTTTTTATTTTTTTAACTAATTCTTTTTTTTTTAATTTTATTTCTGGTAAAATAATAAATTCACATCCTCCTGCAATGGAAGAAGCTAAAGTTAAATCTCCACAATTTCTACCCATAATTTCTACAATAGAAATTCTTTGATGAGAAGATGTAGTATCTCTTAATTTATCTATTGCTTCAACAATAGTTTCTAAAGCAGTAAAATATCCTATAGTATAATCAGTTCCTGCTATATCATTATCAATTGTTCCTGGAATAGCAATACAAGGAAAACCCATTTCAGTTAATTTTTTTGCTCCTAAATATGAACCATCTCCCCCTATTACTACTAAAAAATTTATTTTTTTTTTTTTTAAATTTTTAATAGCAATATTACGTACTTTTTTTTTTAAAAAATTTGGAAAACGTGAAGATCCTAATATTGTACCGCCTTTATTTATGATATCTGATACACTTAATTTATTTAATTTTATCATTCTATTTTGATATAACCCTAAATAACCATCATAAACACCAAAAACTTCTAAACCATAACTTAAACCACATCGAACCACTCCTCTTATTGCTGCATTCATTCCAGGTGCATCTCCACCACTAGTTAAAACTGCTATCTTTTTTTTCATGTATACTCATACATTATAGTAATATAATTTTTTTAAAAAAATTATTTTTAATAAATATATTTATAATAACAAATTTAAAATTTTAAGTAAATGTTTTAATATTTATTAAAAATAAAATATTATAATATTAATATAATTATAATATTATCTTTTAAAATTATAAATTTAATAATATTCTTATATGATCTTCTATTATTTCTTTAATATTTTTTAAAAAATTTATTGCATCTTTTCCATCTATTAATCTATGATCATACGATAAAGCTAAATACATCATAGGCATAATTTTTATTTTATTATTAATTATTATAGCTCTTTTTTGTATAGAATGCATTCCTAAAATAGCTGATTGTGGAAAATTAATTATTGGAGTAGATAATAAAGATCCATAAATTCCTCCATTAGAAATAGTAAAATTTCCCCCTTGCAACTCTTTTATTGATAATTTATTATTTTCTCCTTTATAAGCTAATTCTTTAATTTTATTTTCTATTTCAACTATATTCATTTTATCAGAATTTTTTAAAATAGGAGTAATTAAACCTTTAGAAGTAGAAACAGCAATGCTTATATCAAAGTATTTATAATATACAATATTATTTTTATCAATATATGCATTAATAATAGGAAATTTTTTTAAGGACTCAACTACTGCTTTAACATAAAATGACATAAAACCTAATTTTATATTATGTTTTTTTTTAAAAACTTCTCCATATTTTTTTCTTATATTTATAATATTTAACATATTTACTTCATTAAATGTTGTTACTATTGCTGAATTATTTTTAGCTTTTAATAATTTTTTAGAAATATATTTTCTTATATTAGACATCGGTATACATTTTTTTTTTCTGCTTTTTTTTTTTATTTTATTTATAATATTTTTTTTTTTTTTAAATATTTTTAATGATTTATTTTTTTTCATTGATCTTCGTATTGAAGGACTATAATTAAAATATTTATTTTTTTTTTTTTTATATTTTTTTTTTATTATATTATTATTTAAAAGTTCTTTTTTTTTATATTTTTTTTTTGTTATATTATTATTTAAAAATTTATTTTTATTTTTTTTTTTTTTTTTTTTTATTATTCCTAATATTTCATTAGATTGAATTAAATCTCCTTTTTTTTTAAATATTTTTATTATTTTTCCATTTTTTGGAGAGTAAATTTCAAGAACAATTTTATCTGTTTCAATATCTAATAATTTTTCATTTTCTATAGTATATTCATTAATATTTTTATACCATTTTATAATAGTTGCTTCAGAAATAGATTCTGGAAGTTCTGGTGCTAAAATATTTATTTTTTTCATTTTTTAATCCTTACAACTATTTAATATTTAATGTTTTATTAATAATTTTTTTTTGTTGTTTTTTATGTATTATAATATTTCCAACAGCAGTTGAAGAAGATTTTTTTCTTCCAATATATTTTATTTTTTTTTTTATTATTTTTTTTTTTAAAATATTTTTTATATAATTCCAAGCTCCCTGATTTTTTGGTTCTTCTTGACACCAAATAATATCTTTGATTTTTTTATATTTTTTTAATATATTAATAATATATTTTTTAGGAAAAGGATATAATTGTTCTATTCTTAACAAAATAATATTATTTTTTTTTATTTTTCTTCTTTTTATTAATAATTCATAATATATTTTACCAGAACAAAATACAATTCTTTTACTATCATTATTATTATTTATATTATCTAGTTCTGGTAAAATTTTTAAAAATTTTTTTGAATAAAATTCTTTTAAAGAAGATTTGGCTAATGGATGACGTAATAAAGATTTAGGAGAAAAAATTATTAATGGTTTTAAAATATTTTTAAAAATTTGACGACGTAATAAATGATATAATTGAACAGGTGTAGAAGGTATACAAATTATAATATTTTTTTCTGCGCAAAGTTGTAAAAATCTTTCAATTCTTCCAGAAGAATGTTCTGGTCCTTGTCCTTCATAACCATGAGGTAAAAATAAAACTAAATTACAATTTTCATTCCATTTTTGTTCACTAGCACTAATAAATTGATCGATTACAATTTGAGCTCCATTACAAAAATCTCCAAATTGTGCTTCCCAAATAGTTAAATTTTTATTTTTATAAGTATTTGCATATCCATATTCAAAAGCTAAAATAGATTCTTCAGATAATGTTGAATTCCAAATATTAAAATTTCCTTGATTTTTAGATATATTTTTTAATGGAATATAATATTTTTTATTTTTTTGATCATGTATAACACAATGACGATGTGAAAAAGTTCCTCTTTCTATATCTTCCCCGGATAATCTACAAGAAATTCCTTGAAATAATATTGTAGCATATGTTAAATTTTCTGCGGTTCCCCAATCTAATAAATGATTTTTTTTTTTAATATTTTTTCTATAATTATAAATTTTTTTTACTGTTGAATGCATATTTATATTTTTTGGAATATTATTTATTTTATATATTATTTTTTTTAATATTTTTTTTTTAATTATAAAATCATTAATATTATTTTTTTTGATTATTTTTTTTTTTTTTTTTTTTAATATTTTTTTTTTATTATTTTCAAAAAAAATAAATTTATTATTTATTTTTAAAAAATATTTTTTTTTTATTTTTTTAAAATATTTTTTATTAATTATTTTTTTATTAATTAATTTTTTTTTATATATTTTTGTTATTTTAGGATGTTTTAATATTTTTTTATATAAAATTGGTTGTGTAATAAAAGGATCATCTATTTCATTATGACCTTGTCTTCTATAACAATATAAATTTATAAAAACATCTTTTTTAAATTTTTCTCTAAATTTGAAAGCGATTTTTGTAATAAACATAACAGATTCTGGACAATCAGAATTTACATGAAATATTGGAATATTAATCATTTTTGCAATATCTGCGCATGATTTACTAGATCTTAAATCATAATTATTTGAAGTAGTGAATCCAATTTGATTATTAATAATAATATGTATAGTTCCATTTACATTATAAGCTTTTGTTTTTGACATATTTAATGTTTCTTGAATTACCCCTTGACCAGAAATAGAAGCATCTCCATGTACATTAATAGGTACAATAATATTTTTTTTATTATAAATATCGCTATAAGCTCTGGAAACTCCCATCACTACTGGATTAATTATTTCTAAATGTGAAGGGTTATGTTGTAAATTTATTATCATTTTTTTATTATTATTATTTTTTGTAATTCTTATACAACCTTTATGGTATTTTACATCTCCACTATTATCTTTTTTTATATATAAATTTGAAAATTCACAAAATAATTTTAATATATTTTTTTTTAATATATTTATTAAAACATTTAAACGACCACGATGAGCCATTCCAATTATTATTTTTTTTTTATTTTTTTTTTTTGAATAATTAATAATATTTTTTAATATTAATATAAAACTTTCAGCTCCTTCTAAAGAAAAACGTTTACTTCCTGGATATTTTAATCCTAAATATTTTTCAAAAGATTCAGCATAAATTAAATTTTTTAATATATATATTTTTTTTTTATTTGTAATTTTTTTTTTATCATCAATATTTTCTATTTTATTTTGTATCCATTTTTTTTCTTTTTTATTATTTAAATATGTAAATTCAAATCCAATTTTTTTACTATATATTTTTTTATATTTATTAAATATTTTTTTTATTATTTTATATTTTTTATTTTTTTTTTTTAATAAATATTTTTTTTTAATTTTATTAAATTTAATTATATTTTTTTTTTTAGATATATTTAAAGGATTTAATTTTGCTATTTTATAACCATATTTTCTAAAAAAATTTATTATATATTTTTTTTTTATTTTAATATTTGTTTTTTTTTTTGTTTTTTTTTTTTTAAATTTTTTTAAAAAAAAATTTCTCCAATGAGAAGAAATACTATTTTTATCTTTTTTAAATTTTTTATAAATACTTTCTAAATACGATTGATTAAAAATTGTAACAAATGTATTTTTTTTCATATTTTTCTTTTAATATATATATTTTAAAAATATTTATTACTATTTAATATTATATATAATTTTATAAATAATTTTATATAAAATTAATATAATAAGGTTAATAAAATAATATGTGTGATGTTGGAATTTTTTTTGGAACTGATACTGGTAATACAGAATTTGTAGCTAATCTTATTAAAAAATATTTATTTCCAATACAATCTAAATTATTTAATATAAATAATACAAAAAAAAAAGACATAGAAAATTTTAATATATTATTTTTTGGAATATCAACTTGGTATTATGGAGACATGCAATCTGATTGGGAAGAATTTCAACCAATTTTAAAAAAAATAAATTTTTCAAATAAAAAAATAGCATTTTTTGGTTGTGGGGATCAACAAGATTATGGAGAATATTTTTGTGATGCTATTGGTTTATTATATAAATTTATTAATATTAATAAAAAAAATTTAATAGGAAAATTTTCTATTAAAGGATATAATTTTATATCATCAAAAGCATTATTAAATAAAAATTTTTTTTATGGTTTACCTATTGATATAGATAGACAATCAAATTTAACAAAAAAAAGAGTTATTAAATGGATTAATTCAATTAAAAAAAAAATTCATATATAATTAATATTCACCGTTTTAAATAACGGTGAATATATTAAAAAAAATAGTATTTAATTATGAAATTAATTCTATTAAATCTAATACTTTACTAGAATAACCATATTCATTATCATACCAAGCAATAATTTTAGAAAAATTATTATTCAAAGATAAACCTGCTTTAATATCAACAATAGAAGTTAATTCATTCCCATTAAAATCTGTTGATACAACATCATCTTCAGTAAACCCTATAATATTTTTCATTTCATTTATTGAAGATTCTTTTAATATATTACAAATTTCTTGATAATTTGCATTTTTTTTATATCTTATAGTTAAATCAATTACAGATACATTAGGAGTTGGAACACGAAAAGAAATACCAGTTAATTTTCCATTTAATTCTGGTAATACTTTACCAACAGCTTTTGCTGCTCCTGTAGATGATGGAATAATATTTTGTAAAGATCCTCTTCCTCCTCTCCAATCTTTTAAAGAAGCTGAATCTACAGTTTTTTGAGTAGCTGTAGTTGCATGAATAGTAGTCATTAATCCTTCAATAATATTTAATTTATCATTTAAAACTTTTACCAAAGGAGCTAAACAATTTGTAGTACAAGAAGCATTGGATATAATTTTTTCACCATTATATTTGTTAAAATTTGCTCCTTTTACATACATTGGAGTATCATCTTGTGATGGTCCGGTGATAATTACTTTTTTAGCACCTGCTAAAATATGTTTATAAGTAGATTCTTTAGTTAAAAAAATACCAGTTGATTCTACAACAATATCTATATTTAATTTTCCCCATATTAATTTATTAGGATCTTTAATAGATAAAATTTTTATTTTTTGATTATTTACAGTAATAAAATTATTTTTATTTATTAAAATTTTTTTATTAAATATACCGTGAGTAGAATCATATTTTAACATATATGCAATATAATCTACACTTAATAAATCATTTATTGCAATTATTTTTATATTTTTTCTTTTTTGTGCTAATCTAAAAATCATTCTTCCTATACGTCCAAATCCGTTAATTCCTACTTTAATAGTCATATATTTACCATATAAAAAAATAAAAATTTTTTATTATAGAATTATAATAATTTTATAAATAATATAATACAAAATATTATTTTATATAATAATTATTTTTACTTATTATAATTATATTTTAAAATAAAAATATTATTTAATAATATATACTTTATTGTTTTTTTTAAAATATTATTATTTATTTTCAATATTTCCTATTATTTTTAAAATTTTATATTTTTAAATATATTAATTATTTATGAAAGTTTATAATTAATAATATATAAAATTTTTTTTTAAAAAAAAATTTTATTAAGGAAAATTATTATGAAAATTTTTAAAATAAGCCTTGCTTATCAAATCATAATTGCTTTAATTTTAGGAAGTATTTTGGGTATTTTATTACATAATTATCCAAATCAACGTGTTTTTGTTATAAATCATTTTTTAAGTCCTGCTGGAGATATTTTTACTCATTTAATAAAAATGATTGTAGTTCCTATTGTTATGTCAACATTAATAGTTGGAATTTCTTCAATAAGTGATATAAAAAAAATAGGAAGAATTGGAATAAAAACTATTATTTATTTTGAAATAGTTACTACATTAGCAATTATTGTAGGTATTGCATTAGCTAATTTTTTTAAACCTGGTAATGGAATTGATATGTCATTATTAAAAATGGTTGATATTTCAAAATATAAAATAAATAATATATCTTTAACAAATACTTCTCATGATTTTATGCATTTGATTTTATCTTTAATACCTCAAAATATTTTTAATTCAATGTCAAAAAGTGATATGCTTCCTATAATATTTTTTTCTGTTTTATTTGGATTAGGATTATCTTCTTTACCAAAAAATAATAAAAAACCATTAATAAAAATTTTTAAATCTATTTCTGCTACTATGTTTAAAATTACAAATATAATTATGAAATATTCTCCAATAGGTGTTTTTTCATTAATTGCATTAACAATATCAAATTTTGGTTTTTCATCTTTAATACCATTAGCAAAATTAGTATTTTTAGTATATATAGCAATAATTTTATTTGCTTTTGTAATATTAGGAGCAATAGCAAGAATTTGTAATTTTAAAATTACAATGTTAATTAGAATATTAAAAAATGAATTAATTTTAGCTTATTCTACTTCAAGTTCAGAAACAGTATTACCACAAATTATTAAAAAAATGCAAGATTATGGAGCTCCAAAATATATTACTAGTTTTGTTGTTCCAACTGGATATTCATTTAATTTAGATGGTTCTACACTATATCAAAGTATTGCTGCTATTTTTATTTCTCAATTATATGGAATTGAATTATCTATTACTGATCAAATAATATTAGTATTAACTTTAATGATTACTTCTAAAGGTATTGCGGGAATACCTGGAATTTCTTTTGTTGTTTTATTAGCAACTTTAGGTTCAGTTGGTATACCTTTAGAAGGTTTAGCATTTATTGCAGGTGTAGATAGAATAATGGATATGGCTCGTACTGCGTTAAATGTAATTGGTAATTCATTAGCTGTTTTAGTTATTTCTAGATGGGAAAATAAATTTAATGATATAAAATCTAAAAAATATGAAAATAATATTTTAAATAAAATATATTAATTTTATTTTNTNANTNANTNATAATNNATTTTTTAAAAACGTTATTAAATTAATTTAAATATTTTTATTATTATAAAATTAATATATAAAATAATATTAATTATTTAAAATATTTTAAATAAAGAGAAGTTTAAATGAATGAAGTAGTATATATATCATGCGCAGAAAGTAAAAAAATAGAAGTATGGAAATTAAATAATAATGGAAAATTAAATTTAATTCAAATTATTAAAACAAAAGGTCAAACACAACCACTTTGTATTAATAAAAAAAAAAAATTATTATATGTTACAATAAGACCAAATTATTTTTTATTAATTTATAAAATAAATTCAAATGGTTTATTAAAATTTTATAAAAAAAATATTTTATTATCCAGTGTAAATCATATTTCTTTAGATCAATCTAATAAATTTATTTTTTTAAGTTCATATCATTATGGAAATATAAATATTTTTATTTTAAATAAAAATGGTTATCTTTTTTCTAAACCATATAAAATTATATCAAATTTAAAAGGATGTCATTCTTCATATACAGATCTTAAAAATAAAAAATTATTTATTTCAGCTTTAAAAAAAGATTCAATTTATATTTATAATTTAAATATTAAAAAAAAAAAAATATTTAAAAAAGATCAAAAAATAAAAACTGGTTTTAATTTTGGACCTAGGCATATGTCTTTTAATAAAAATAAAAAATATGCATATAGTATTAATGAAATAAATGGTTCAATTGATGTTTGGAAAATTAAAAATTTAAATAAAATTATAAAAAAACAAAATATTAATATTATACCTAAGAAAATAAATTATAAACCTTGGTCTTCTGATATTCATATACACCCTTCAGGAAAATTTTTATATGCTTGTGATAGAACATATAATTTAATTACATTATTTCATATATTAAATAATGGTTCTTTTTTATTAATTAAAAAATATTTTATTACTGAAATACAACCAAGATCATTTAATATTAATTCTAATGGAAAATTTTTAATTGTAGCAGGTCAAAAATCAAATACTATTTCTTGTTATTCTATATGCAATATAACAGGAGATATAAAATTTGTCTCTAATTATACAGTTAATAAAGGACCTTTATGGGTTTTATTTAAAAATTTTTAAATATTTATANTNCAATATTTAAAATTTTAATAATTTATAAATTATAATTTAATTAATAATTTATTTATTACTAATTTTAATAAATTTTTTAAAATAAAGGAGAAATTATTTTATAAATTAAATTAAAATAACATATAATAAAAAAATTTTTATATTTAATTTAATTTAATTTATAAAAATTATAATTTTATTAATTATATACTGGAAATTTTTTACATATTTTTAAAACTTTTTTTTTAATTAATAAAATTTTTTTAATGTTATTAATATCATTTAAAATATCACTAATCCAATTTGCTATTTTTATTACTTCTTTTTCTTTAAATCCTCTTCTAGTTATTGCAGGAGTTCCAATTCTAATTCCTGAAGTAATAAAAGGATTTTTAGTATCATTAGGAATAGAATTTTTATTAATAGTTATATTTGCTTTATTTAAGGCAATATCAGCTTCTTTTCCTGTTATTTTTTTTTCTGTTAAATCAATAACAAATAAATGATTATATGTACAATTAGAAATTATTTTAAAACCTTTATTTTTAAAGGTATCAACCATTTTTTTTGCATTTTTTAATATTTGTTTTTGATATAATATAAATTTTTTTTCTCTTGCTTCTTTAAACGCAATTGCTTTACCTGCAATAACATGCATTAATGGACCACCTTGAATTCCAGGAAATATAGAAGAATTTATTTTTTTATGTAATATTACATTATTAGAATTAGATAATATCAAACCTCCTCTAGGACCAGCTAAAGTTTTATGTGTAGTAGAAGTAACAATATGTGCGTATTTTAAAGGATCAGGATATAATTTTGCAGCAACCAAACCAGCAATATGAGCCATATCTACTAAAAAAAAAGCTTTTATTTTATTAGCAATATAACGAATTTGTTCCCAATCACATAATCCTGAATATGATGAAAAACCACCAATAATTATTTTTGGTTTATATTTTAATGCTAATTTATAAATTTCTTTATAATTAATATTTCCTTTATTATTAATTCCATAATTTATTGTATTATATAATTTTCCTGAAATGTTTACTAATGATCCATGAGTTAAATGTCCTCCATGAGATAAATTCATTCCTAAAATTAAATCTCCTGGTTTTAATAATGTTTGATAAATTGCAAAATTAGCTTGCGAACCTGAATGAGGTTGTACGTTTGCATAATTAGCATTAAATAAACGTTTTGCTCTTTTAATTGCTATTGTTTCTATAATATCTACATATTTACAACCACCATAATAACGATAACCAGGATAACCTTCTGCGTATTTATTTGTTAATATTGATCCTTGAGCTTGCATTACTAATTTACTAGTATAATTTTCTGAAGCAATTAATTCAATATGTTCTTCTTGTCTTTTTTTTTCTGATTTAATTGCATTCCATATTTTTTTATCATATTTTTTAATTTTTTTATATTTTAAAAACATAAATTTATCCATTTTTATCAAAATATTAATTTATAATTTTTTTATTATAAAAAAAATTATTTAAAAAAGAAAAAATAAATTTTTTAAAAATAATTTTTTTTTTATTAATTTTACATATTTTTATATTAATGTACTTATTTTTTCTTTCTTTATTTCCTATATAAAAAATAAGATCAATATCAAATTTAGAAATATAATTATTAATTTTTTTATTAATATTATTAATACTAAACATAATTTTTAATTTCGGAAAAAAAAATCTTATCTTTTCAGATAATTTTATAGCTAAAAATTGATTTTTTATTTTTGAAAAATATATAAAAATATTAATTTTTATTTTTTTTTTAATATTTTTAATATTTTTTTTTAATAATATTAATCTTTCCATTCCAATTGCAAAACCTAATGAAGGAATTTTTTTATATCCTAATTGTATAAATAAATTATCATATCTTCCTCCTGAACAAATAGTATTTTGTGTTCCTAATTTTTTTGTTTTCCATTCAAATACAATATTATTATAATAATCTAATCCTCTTATTAAATTATTATTAATAATATATGGTATATTAAATTTTTTTAAAAGAAAACATATTTTATTAAAATTTTTTATAGATTTTTTATTTAAAAAATTTGACAAATGAGGAGCATTTATTAATAATTTTTTAATTTTTTTATTTTTACTATCTAAAATTCTAAAATAATTATTATTTATTTTTTTTTTAAAAAAATTATTTACAAAAATAATATTTTTTTTGAAAAATTTTTTTAATTTTTTTTCAAAAATAAATCGTTCTTTAATATTACCAATAGAATTAATTTCTAATGTAACATAATCGTTAATTTTTAATTTATTCCATATTTTACTATTTAATAATAATATTTCTAATTCTATATTAGATCCTTTAAATCCATATATTTCTGCTCCAAATTGATGAAATTGTCTAAATCTTCCTTTTTGAGGTCTTTCATATCTAAACATTGGACCAAAATACCATATTTTTAATATATTATTAGATAACAAATTATTTTGAATAATAGCTCTTACACAACTTGCTGTAGCTTCTGGTCTTAAAGAAATAGAACATCCTTTTTTATCATTAAAAATATACATTTCTTTATTAATAATATCAATATTATTATTTATTGATCTTTTAAATAATATAGTTTTTTCTAAAATTGGTAATCTAATTTCATGAAAACAATAATTTATTAATATATTTTTAATTATTTTTTCGATTTTATTCCACCAATATATATTATCTTCAGGTAATTGATCATGCATTCCTCGTAAAGATCTAATTTTTTTCATAAAAACCTTTAAAAATTTTAAAAGAAATAATAAAATTATATATCTTGTAATGATAATTGACCACAAGCTGCATTAATATCATTACCTCTATTTTTTCTAATTGTAACAATAAAATTTTTTTTTTTTAAAAAATTATAAAATTTTAATATTTTTTTATTATTACTAGAAAAATAATTAGATTTATTATAATAATTAAATGGTATTAAATTAATTTTACTAGGAATATTATTTAATATTTTTATTAATTGATTCGCTATTTTAATACTATCATTAATATTTTTTAACATTATATATTCAATTGTAATTTTTTTTTTATTAGTTTTTGATATTTTTAAATATTTTTTTATTTCATTTAATATTTCATTAATATTATATTTTTTATTAACAGGAATAATTTTTGATCTTAATTTATTATTCGGTGCATGTAAAGATAATGCTAATGGAACATCTATTGATTTTCTTAATTTTTTTAAACCTGGTGTAATTCCAACTGTAGATAATCTAATGCGATATTTAGATATATTAAAACCATAATTATCTTTCATAATATTTATAGAAGTAATTATATTTTTAAGATTTAATAAAGGCTCTCCCATTCCCATAATAACTATATTAGTAATTTTTTTTTTTTTAAGTTTTTTATTAATATTTAATATTTGTCCAATAATTTCAGAAACGTATAGATTTCTATAAAAACCTATATCTCCAGTTGAACAAAAAGAACATTTTAAAGAACATCCAATTTGTGATGAAATACATATTGTATTTCTATTTTTTTCAGGAATATAAACAGTTTCTATAAATTTATTATCTATTTTCATGATATATTTTACACTATTATCAATAGATTTTTTTTTATTTATAATTATAGGAGATTTTATACATGCAATTTTTTTTAATTTTTTTCTTAATTTTTTACTTAAATTTGACATTTTATCAAAATTATTATAATTATAATGATATATCCATTTAAAAATTTGATCTGCATGAAAATATTTCTCATTAATAGATATAAAAAAATTACGCATTTTTTTTCTATCAAAATTTAATAAATTAATTTTCATAAAATTATTAAACCTATTATATAATTATTTATATTTTAAAATATAAATAAAAAAAATTTAAAATATTATATAATATATTTTATAAAATTAATTATTTTATTATTTTTAAATTTAAAATAATATATAAAATTAACATAATAAGATTAAATTATGAAAAAAATTTTAAAAAAAATTTATCAATGTAAAAATATAACAAAAAAAGAAAGTAAAAAATTATTTCAATATATTATTAATAATAAATTTAATGAAATACAATTATCTGCAATTTTAATTGCTATGAAAATAAAAGAAGAATCTTCAGATGAAATTTTAGGAGCTGTATTAAGTCTTAAAAAAACATGTAAATTTTTTCCAAAACCAAAATATTTGTTTTATGATATTGTAGGAACAGGAGGAAAAGATTTAAATATTATTAATATTTCTACTGCAACTGCTTTTGTTTTAGCTTCTGCAGGAATTAAAATTATAAAACATTGTAATTATAATATGTCTAGTAAATATGGTTCTGCTAATATTTTAGAAATGTTTAATATTCCAATAAATATATCTCCAAATAAATCTAAATATCTTTTAGATAAATATAATATTTGTTTTTTACTTGCTCAAAAATATTATTCTAATTTTAAATCAATAAAAAATATTAGAAAAAACATTAATACTAGAACAATATATAATATTTTAGGACCTTTATTAAATCCAGCAAAACCAAATTCAATTGTTATTGGTGTATATCATAAAAATTTAATTTTACCTATTATTACTATTTTAAAAAAATTAAAATATAAAAATGCAATAGTAATAAATAATAATAATATTGATGAAATTTTATTAAATGGAACTAATAATGTTGCTGAATTAAATAATAATATTATTAAGAATTATAAATTAAAATCAAAAGATTTTGGATTAAAAAATTATTCTAAAAATAAAATTAAAGGTGGAAATATAAATTATAATACTAAAGTAATAAAACATATTTTAAAGGGAACAAAAAAATATATAGCATTAGAGAATACTGTTGCTGCAAATGCTGCTATTTTTTTAAGAAATTTGGGATTTTATAATTTAAAAGAAAATACAAAGTATATTTTAAATATTATTAATAGTGGAAAAGCTTATCAAAATCTTCTTTCTATTGCTAATAGTTGGTAAAAAATGAAAATTAATTTTTTAAATAAAATTTTAAAAGTAAAAAAAGATTGGATAAATTTTTATAAAAAAAATAAAAATATTGAATCATTTAAAAATAAAATAAAATTAAGTACAAGAAATTTTTATAATTCTTTTAATAAAAAAAAAATATCATTTATTTTAGAATGTAAAAAAAAATCTCCTTCTTTAGGATTGTTAAGAAAAAATTTTAATTTATTTGATATTTCTAATATTTATAAAAAATATGCTTCTGTAATTTCTGTAGTAACAGAAGAAAAATATTTTGGAGGAAATTTTAAAAATTTATCTATAGTTAGTAATTTAGTAAAACAACCTATATTATGTAAAGATTTTATTATTGATGAATATCAAATTTATTTAGCAAGATATTATCAAGCAGATGCTATATTATTAATGTTATCAATTTTACATGATAATGAATATATTTATTTGTCAAATATTGCTAAAAAATTAAATATGGGAGTTTTAACAGAAATTAATAATATTGATGAAATGAAAAGAGCAATAAAATTAAAATCAAAAATTATTGGAATTAATAATAGAAATTTAAATAATTTATCTATTGATTTAAATATAACAAAAAAAATAGCTCCTTTAATTCCAAAAAAAAATATTATTATTAGTGAATCTGGAATAGATAGTTTTAAAAAAATAAGAAAATTAAAAAAAATAGTAAATGGTTTTTTAATAGGTTCTTATATAATGAAAAAAAAAAATATAAAAAATACTATTAAAAGTTTAATTTTTGGAAATAATAAAATATGCGGTTTAACAAGAAAAAAAGATGCTATAATATCGGAAAAATCAGGAGCAATATATGGAGGATTAATTTTTTGTAATAATTCAGTAAGAAAAATAAATATTAATTTAGCAAAAAAAATTATAAACTCTTCTAATTTAAAATATGTTGCTGTTTTTAATAACAATTCTATACAAGAAATTATAGATATATGTAATAAAATTAATTTACAAGCAATTCAATTACATGGAAATGAAACACAAAAATTTATTAATAATTTAATAAAAAAAATCAATCCAAAAATAAAAATATGGAAAACTTTTATTATTAATAATAAATTTCCTAAAATGAATTTCAATTTTATAAAACATTATTTATTTGATAATAATAAAAATAATAATAAAAAAACATTTAATTGGTCAATTTTAAAAAATAAAAATATTGAAAATGTTTTTTTAGCTGGTGGTTTAAATGAAAAAAATTGTAAAAAAGTTATGAAATTTAATTGTTTTGGACTAGATTTTAATTCAGGTTTAGAAAAAAAACATAGAATTAAAGATAAAAAAAAAATTAAAAATATTTTTAATATATTGCGTAATTATTAAAAAAGGTAAATTTAATATGACTTTATTAAATTCATATTTTGGTAATTTTGGAGGTATGTATGTTCCTCAAATTTTGGTTCCAATTTTATATGATTTAGAAAAAGTATTTATAAATTCTTTAAAAGATATTACTTTTAAAAAAAAATTAAATTACTTATTAAAAAATTATGCAGGAAGACCAACACCATTAACATTGTGTAAAAATTTAACTAAAGGAACAAATGCAAAAATTTATTTAAAAAGAGAAGATTTATTACATGGAGGGGCACATAAAACTAATCAAGTTATAGGGCAAGCATTATTAGCAAAAAAAATGAAAAAAAAAGAAATTATTGCTGAAACTGGAGCTGGACAACATGGTGTTGCTACTGCGATGGTTTCTGCTTTATTAGGATTAAAATGTCGTATATATATGGGAAATAAAGATATTATTAGACAAAATTCTAATGTTTATAGAATGAAATTAATGGGTGCAAATGTTATTCCAGTAAATACAGGATCAAGTTCATTAAAAGACGCTTGTAATGAAGCTATAAGAGATTGGTCTGAAAATTATAAAAATTCACATTATATTATTGGAACAGCTGCTGGTCCTCATCCATATCCAACTATTGTAAAAACATTTCAAAAAATTATTGGAAAAGAAACAAAAAAACAAATATTAAAAAAAGAAAATAAATTTCCAGATTCAATTATAGCTTGTGTTGGAGGGGGTTCAAATGCTATTGGTATTTTTTCAAAATTTATAAAAAATAAAAATGTAAAATTAATTGGAATTGAACCATCTGGTAAAGGAATTGAAACAAATGAACATGGAGCTACTTTGTTAAAAGGTAAAAAAGGTATTTATTTTGGAATGAAAACATCAATTATTCAAAATAATTATGGACAAATTAAAGAATCTTGGTCTATTTCAGCTGGTTTAGATTTTCCTGCTGTTGGACCAGAACATGTTTGGTTAAGAGATATAAAAAGAGTAAAATATTATTCTATTAGTGATATAGAAGCTGTTTTTGCTTTCAAAAAATTATGTAAATATGAAGGAATTATACCTGCATTAGAATCATCTCATGCTTTAGCTTATTCTTTAAAAAAAATTTATAAAAACCCTAAAAAAAAACAAATTATAATAGTTAATTTATCAGGAAGAGGAGATAAAGATATTTTAACTGTATATAATTATAATAAAAAACAAAGAGTACCTTATGAATCGATATAAAATATTATTTAATAAATTAAAAAATAAAAAAGAAGGTTGTTTTATTCCTTTTTTAGTTTTAGGAGATCCTTTTATAAAATTATCTTATAAAATTATTTCTACAGTAATAAAATCTGGAGCAGATGCAATAGAATTAGGGTTTCCTTTTTCTGATCCTATGGCAGATGGGGTAATTATACAAAAAGCTAATAACAGAGCACTTAAATCTAATATTAATTATTTACATTGCTTTTCATTATTAAAAAAAATACGTAAAAATTTTCCATTTATACCTATTGGTTTATTAATATATGTAAATTTAATTATTAATATTGGAAAAAAAAATTTTTATAAAATTTGTAAAAAATTAAAAATTGATTCAATTTTAATTGTTGATGTTCCTGTTGAAGAATCAAGTTCTTTTTTATATTTATCTAAAAAATATAATATTTCTCAAATATATATTTGTCCACCAAATGCAAAAAAAAAATTAATTAAAAAAATTGCATTATTTTCTACAGGATATATATATTTATTATCAAGAAATGGTGTAACAGGAATAAAAAATAATTCTAATATTTCTTCTGAAAAAATTATAAAAAAATTTGAAAAACTAACAAAAATACCTTTATTACAAGGTTTTGGAATATATAAAAAAAAACAAATAAAAAAAATTATTTCTAAAGGAATAAAAGGTGTAATATGTGGTTCTATAATAATAAAATTGATTGAAAAAAATATTAATGATCCTAAATTAATGTTATATAAATTAAAATCATTAATAAAATCATTTAAAAATTCTACTAAATTGTAAAATAAATAAATTTATTATATTTTAAATATTATTATTTCAATATAAATATTATTAATATAATTTTGTTAATTAGGTACTATTATGAAAAAAATTATTGATATAATACCAATATTATTTTTTTTTATTATATATAAAGAATATGATATTTTTGTAGCATCAAATATGTTAATTGTAACTTCTGGAATTACAATTATAATAAAATGGTATTTTTATGATGAAATTAAAAAATTTGATATTTTAAGTTTTATTTCAGTGTTATTTTTTACTGCTTTAACCATATTATTACATAATAGTCAATTTATTAAATTAAAACCTACATTTATATATTTTTCTTTAGCTATATTTTTATTTATTAATCATATATGGATGAAAAAACTTTTTGTAAGAAAAATTTTAAAAAAGAAATTTATTTTATCTAATAAAGTTTATAGAAAAATAAATATATCATGGATATTATTTTTAATAATATGTGGTTTAAGTAATACATATGTAGCTTTAAAATTACCAGATGATATGTGGATTACTTTTAAAATTTTTATTTTAAATTTAGCTATATTATTTTTTATTTTATTAAATTTTATTTATATAAAAATTATTGCAAAAGAAAAAAAAAATAATAAAAAAAAAAAATAAAAATATTTAAAAATGTACCAAAAGGAAAAATAATGCTAAAAATATTAGCAATGCCAAAAAATACTAATGTTAATGGAAAAATTTTTGGAGGTTGGATTATGTCAAAAATGGATCTTGGAGGTGCTATTTTAGCTAAAAAAATTTCTAATGGAAAAGTAGCTACTGTTTATGTTAATAATTTAATATTTATTAAACCTATTAATGTAGGAGATATTGTGAGTTGCTATGCAAAATGTATTAATATAGGAAAAACTTCTATGAAAATTAACATAGAATTATGGATTAAAAAAATAATTTTAAAAAAAAATATATTTCTTGCAGCTAAAGCAAAATTTGTTTATGTTGCAATTAAAAAAAATGGAAAAAAAAGAAATATAATAAAAATATAAATATTATTTAATAAAAAAAAATAAAATTTTTTTTATATAATAATTTTTAATGATTTTGGAATATAATAAAATGATTAAATTTTTTTGTTTCTTAAATTATTTATTTTTTTTTATACATTGGATTATATTAACTATAATTAAAATACAAATTTTAAAAAAAAAAAAATAACATTTTTAATTAAATTTTTAATTTTATTATATGTAATAATTTTATTTTTTTTAATTATATGGTTTATTTATAAAAAAAAAAAAATATTAAAAAAAAAAAAAATTTCATATATTATGAATTTAAAAAAAAAATATTATTTTAATTTTATTAAATCATTAAAAATAAATTATAATTTTAAAAATAGTAATTTAGCAAAACCGTTATTTAAATTATGCGATGAAAAACAAGGATTATCTGGAATTGCTTATAATAATATAAAAATATTAAAAAAAAATAAAAATATTATTAATAATATAATTTTTGATATTAAAAATGCTAAAAAAACTATTGAAATAGTTTTTTATATATGGCAACCAGGAGGAAAAGCTGATGATGTTGCAATAGAATTAATAAAATCTGCTAAAAGAGGAATAAAATGTAAATTAATGCTTGATTCTACAGGAAGTTCGCAATTTTTCAAAAGTAAATGGTTTAAAAAAATGAAATATGTTGGAATAAAAATTGTAGAATCATTAAAAATAAATTTTTTAAAATTTTTTTTAAAAAGAATAGATATAAGACAACATAGAAAAATTATTATTATTGATAATTATATTGTTTATACTGGTAGTATGAATTTAGTAGATCCAAAATTTTTTAAAAGATCATCAGGAGTTGGAAAATGGGTAGATTTAATGATTAGGATTAAAGGATCTATTGCAATAACTATGAGTATGATATTTTTTTGCGATTGGGAAATAGAAACAGGAAAAAGAAAAAATCCAATTTTATTTAAAAAAAAAAAAATAAAAAACATTAAAAAAAAAACTTTAATTCAAGTTATTCCTTCAGGTTCTGGTTTTTTAAAAAATATTATTCATAAAGTATTGTTAACTGCAATATATTCAGCAAAAAAAAAAATAATATTAACTACTCCATATTTTGTTCCAAGTAAACAATTATTTTATGCTATTTGTTTAGTTGCAAAAAGAGGAATAAAAGTAAAAATTATTTTACCAAAATATAATGATTCTTTTTTAGTACAATGGGCAAGTCGTTCTTTTTTTACAAAATTATTAAAATCTGGAGTTAAAATATATCAATTTAATAAAGGTTTATTGCATAGTAAAATTATATTAATAGATAATCAATTAAGTTTATTTGGAACATTAAATTTAGATATGCGTAGCATATGGTTAAATTTTGAAATAACTTTAATTATTGATGATAATAAATTTAATAAAAAATTAAAAAAAATACAACATGAATATATTTTACATTCTAAATTATTAATATTAAAAATTTGGTTATTAAGATCTTATTGGAAACGTTTAATAGAAAATATAATATATTTATTTAATCCATTATTATAATATTATTAAAAAATATTTATACTTTAAAAAATATTTATACTTTAAAAAAAATATTTATACTTTTAAAAATATTTTATTTAAAAATATTTTTTAAAGTATATAATGGATTATAAGCATTAGTAATTGTTCTTCCTAAAACTATATAATTAATTTTATTTTTAATAGATTTTTCTGGGGTAATAAAATTATAATGATCATGATTTAAATTATTTTTTATTCTTATTCCTGGTACTACAAATTGAAATTTTTTATTAATATTATTTATTTTTTTTTTAATATAAGGAACATAATTACCAGGACAAACTACACCATTCAATTTACATTTATATGCTAATTTAGATAAAATTAAAACATATTTTTTTATTGAAGTAAAAATAAAAAGATCTTTTAAATTTTGTTTATTAAAACTAGTTAATACTGTTACACCAATTAATAAAGGTTTCTCTTTTTTTTTAAAACCAATTAAAGAATTATATGCTTCTTTCATCATTTTTTTTCCACCAGAAACATGTATAGTTAACATAAAAACTCCTATATCAGCTGCTGCTTTTACAGCAGATGCAACTGTACTAGGAATATCATAAAATTTTAAATCTAAAAAAATATTAAAATTTAATTTTTTTAATTCATAAATAAATTTATTTCCATATAATGTAAACATTTTTTTTCCTATTTTTAAATAATATAAACTAGGATCAAGTTGTTGAACTAAATTCATTGCATCTTTTTTATATGTATAGTCTAAAGAAATAATAATTTTTGGTTTTTTTTTAAATAATTTTATAGACATAAATTACCTTTTAAATAAATTTATTAATTAATTTGTTTACTTGCATGATAAGATGATCTAACAAAAGGTCCACAAAAAACTTTATTAAATCCCATAGAAATAGCTTTTTTTTTTAATATTAAAAATTCATTAATAGTATAATATTTTTTTACAGATAAATGATATTTACTTGGTTGTAAATATTGACCTATAGTTAACATACTTACATTATTTTTCAATAAATCATAAAATACATCAATAATTTCATTTTTTTTTTCTCCTAAACCTATCATTAATCCAGATTTTGTGGGAATATTAGGAAATAATTTATTAAAATTATTTAATAATTTTAATGAAAAATCATAATTTGCACCTGGTCTTATTTTTTTATATAATCTAGGAACATTTTCAATATTATGATTAAATACATCAGGTGGATATTTTTTAATAATATTTAAAGCATATTTTATTTTTTTTCTAAAATCTGGTACTAAAATTTCTATTTTTATATTTTTTTTTATTCTTATTTCTTTAATACATTTAGCAAATTGTTTTGCTCCTGCATCTCTTAAATCATCTCTTGCAACTGAAGTAATTACAACATAATTTAAATTTAATTTAGAAATTAATTTAGCAATTCTTTTAGGTTCATTTTTATCAACATTATTAGGTCTTCCATTAGAAATTGCACAAAAAGGACAAGATCTTGTACAAATATTTCCTAAAATCATAAATGTTGCAGTTCCATTATTATAACATTCTGTTAAATTTGGACATAATGCTTCTTCACAAACAGAAATTAATTTATATTTTTTAATAATATTTTTAATTTTAATAATTTTATTAAAATTATTAGGTATTTTTATTTTAAGCCAATTAGGTTTTTTTAAAAAAAATGATTTTTTTTTTAAAATATTTTTAACAGGTATAAATTTATTTTTATTATTTTTCATTTTTATTAATTATATAAAAAAAATTAAGTATAATAATATATATTAAAAAAAAAAATAAATAAAGATATTAACTAAAATAAATTCATTTTTCTTATACCTTTATATTTTATTTTTTTAATATTAAAAAATTTAGTAAAATAATATAAAAATATATTTTTTAATTTTACAAAAGATATATTAGATGAATAATCTTTTAATTGAGTCATTTTAATAAATTTATCACCACAAGGAAAAATTAAATTAAAAGGAGATAAATTCATATCAACATTAATTGATAAACCATGTAAAGTACAACCATTAATTATTCGTAAACCAATAGAACAAACTTTTTTTTTATTAATATATATTCCAGGAAAAAATTTTTTTTTATATGATTTTATTGAAAAAAAATTAAAAGTTTTTATAACAATATTTTCTATTAATGTAATAAAAAAACTAGGTTTTATTTTTTTATTTTTAATATTAATTAATAAATATATAATTTGTTGACCTGGCCCATGATAAGTAATTTCACCTCCTCTATTTGTATGTTCATAAGGAATATTAGTTTTAATATTTATTTTTTTTATATTTAATTTTTGACCAACAGTAAATATTGGAAAATGTTCGACAAACCAAATTTCATCTTTAGAAAAAAAATTTCTTTTTTTAGTAAATTTATTCATTTCATAAAAAACATTTTTCCAATTTGTTAAACCTAAATTTCTAATAATAATCATATGAAATAAATTTATCCTTAAAATAAGCTTATAAATTTAAATTTATATATTAAAAATAATTTCTTTAATTCCTGAAGTTATAAATTCAATACCAATAGACATCAATAATAAACCCATAATTTTAGTAATTATTTTTAAAATATTTTTACCAATAATTAATTTAATACAAGAAGTCATTGAAAATAATAAAAAACATAAAATATTGAATATTAAAATTGTTATTAAACAACCTAAATGATTTAAAAAATTAGGATAATGCTCATTCCATATTATTGTTGAACTAATTACTCCTGGACCTGCTATTAAAGGAATAGCTAATGGTATAATTGCAACATTTTTAGAATTATTTTTTTTTTTAAAAGAAACTAATAATGTTTCATTAAGCATAGATAAAGCGATTCCTATAATTAAAATACCTCCTGCAATTTTAAAAGAACTTATAGAAATATTAAAAGTATGTAAAATAATATCTCCAAAAAAAACAGATATTAATAAAATTACAAAAACAGTAATATTAGTTAATATATTAGTTTTATATTTTTCTAAATTAGATTGTTCTTTAGTAAGATTTTCAAATATTGAAATCATTCCAATAGGATTTACTAAAATAAATAAATTTATAAAAAAACTTAAATAAATATAAAAATTATTAAATAAATTTTTCATATTTTCTCCGAAAAAAAAAAAAAATTATTTATTATTTAAAAAATAAATAATATCATAAAATTTAATAAATTAATATTATATTAAATAATATTCCAACCTCCATCTACAAAAATTACTTGTCCTGTAATTCCAAAAGATAAATTTGAACACAAAAAAGATGCTACATTTCCAATATCATAAATAGTAATTTTTTTTTTTAAAATATTATTTTTTTTATAACAATTTAAAAAATTTTTAAAATTTTTAATACTTAATGAAGATATAGTTTTTATTGGACCTGAAGAAATAGCATTTACTCTAATATTATTTTTACCAACAGATTGAGCAATATATCTTACATTAGCCTCTAAAGAAGCTTTTGCTAAACCCATAATATTATAATTTGGTATAAATTTTTTAGATCCAATAAATGATATTGTTAATATAGATGAATTAATATTTAACATATGTTTACAAGCTTTAATCATAGCAACAAAACTATAAGAAGTAATATCATGAGTTATTTTAAAAGATTCTTTTGTAATACAATCTAAATAATCTCCTTGTAATTGTAAGGATGGAGCAAAAGCAATAGAATGAACTAAACCATCAAATTTTTTCCAATGTATAGATAATTTTTTAAATAATTTATAAATATTTTTATCAAATCTAACATCACAAGGAATAATAATTTCAGAATTAAATTTTTTAGCTAATTTTAAAATTTTTTTTTTAAATTTATTATTTTGATAAGTAAATGCTAATTCTGCTCCATATTTATACATTTTTTTTGCAATTCCATAACTAATAGAAAATCTATTTAACATTCCAGAAATTAAAATTTTTTTACCTTTTAAAAAATTCACTATAATTCCAATTTTTTTTATTTAATAAATTAATATTAATTTATGTATATTAATTTAATATATAAAATATTTTTTTAATTACATTAATTTTTTAATTATATTTTTTGCATAACCAATATAATTTTTTGGTTGTAATGTTTTTAAATATTTTTTTTTTTTTTTTGAAATTTTTAAATTATTAATGAAATTAAACATTTTATTTTTATTAATAATTTTTCCTTTAGTTATTTTTTTCATATATTCATAAGAATTATTCATACCATTTTTTTTTAAAAAAATTTGTATTGGTTCTGCAAGAATTTGCCAATTATTGTTTAATTCTAATAACATTTTTTTTGAATTTATTTTTATTTTTTGTAATCCAATTAATAAAGAATCATAAGCAATTATTGAATATCCAAAAACTAAACCTAAATTACGTAAAACAGTAGAATCACTTAAATCTCTTTGCCATCTTGTTATAGGTAATTTATTAGACATATGTATCATTAAAGCATTAGAAATTCCTAAATTTCCTTCTGAATTTTCAAAATTAATAGGATTAATTTTATGAGGCATAATTGATGAACCAATTTCTTTAATATTAATATTTTGTTTAAAATAATCTAATGAAATATAACCCCATAAATCACGATTAAAATTTATTAAAATATTATTAATTCTAGTAATACAATTTAATAATTCAGCAATATAATCATGAGATTCAATTTGAGTAGTACAAGGGTTCCAAATTAAACCTAAAGATGTAACAAAATCTTTACTAACTTCACACCAATTAATTTCAGGATATGAAAAAACATGAGCATTATAATTACCAACAGAGCCATTAAATTTTCCTAAAATAGAAATTTTTTTAAATTGTTTTAATTGTCTTTTAATTCTATAATAAAAAATTATCATCTCTTTTCCCATAGTAGATGGAGTTGCTATTTGACCATGAGTTCTTGTAATTAATGAATTATTTTTATATAATTTAGCTAAATATTTTATATATGAAATAATTTTTTTAAAATAAGGTATAAAAATTTTTTTTTTAGATTTTTTTAACATCAAAGCATAAGCTAAATTATTAATATCTTCAGAAGTGCAAGAAAAATGTACAAATTGTTTTATTTTATAAAAAAATTTATTTTTTTTTATTTTTTTTTTAATAAAATATTCAATAGATTTTATATCATGTTTAAATTTTTTTTCTAATTTTTTTATTTTTTTTATATCATTATTAGATATTTTTTTTCTAATATTTTTAAGAAAAATTAATGAATTTTTACTAAATTTTGGAATTTCATTTATTTTTAAAATATTTGATAATTTTTTAAACCACTTTAATTCTATTTTCATTCTATATTTTAATAAACCATATTCACTAAAAATATTTTTTAAAAAAATAGTTTTTTTTTTATAACGACCATCAATTGGAGAAATATTTTTAAAACTTGAATTTAACATGTTATTTTCCCTAATATTTTACATTATTGATTAAAAAAACTTTTTCAATAATTCCACCACCAATACAACAATTAAATTTATAAAATACAGCAGATTGACCTAAAGTAACAGAAATTAATGAATGATATAATATTACTTTTATTTTTTTATTATTAATAGGAAATAAATTACATTTTATACTAGACATTCTATATCTAATTTGTACATTACAAAAAAATTTTTTTTTTAATATTTTACAATTAAACCAACAAATATTTTTAATAATAAAACCATAAGATTTTAAATATATATTATTTTTTCCTTGTGATACAATTAATATGTTTTTTTTTATATTTTTATCAATAATATACCAAGAAGAATTTTTAAAATTTTTTATTCCTCCTATTTTCATTCCTTTTCTTTGACCAATAGTATAAAACGATACTCCTTCATGAAAACCAATATTTTTTCCAAATATTGTAAAAATTTTTCCTTTTTTTTTTGAAATATATTTTTTTAAAAAATTTTTAAAATTTTTAGGTTCTATAAAACATATACCTGTAGAACTTTTTTTATTAGCAACTAAAAATTTTTTTTTATTTGCTATTTTTTTAATTATTTTTTTTGTTAAAAAACCTAATGGAAAATAAATTTTTTTAATTTTTTTATAATTTAATGTATATAAAAAATAAGTTTGATCTTTATTTAAATCTAATCCTCTATATAAAAAATTTTTATTATTAATATTTTTATTTATTGCATAATGACCTGTTGCTAAATAATCTGCTTTTAAAATATTAATTGAATATTTTAATAAAATTTTAAATTTTATTTTTTGATTACATAATATATCTGGATTTGGAGTATTTCCTTTTTTGTATTCTTTTAAAAATTTTTTAAATACTTTATTCCAATATTCATAAGAAAAATTTATTTTATGTAAATAAATTTTTAATTTTTTACATATTTTTTTAACATCTTTTAAATTTTTTTTTGAAGAACAATATTTTTTATTATCATTTTCTTCCCAATTTTTCATAAATAAACCTTCTACTATATAATTTTGTTTTTTTAATAACCAAGCAGTAATAGAAGAATCAACTCCACCAGACATTGCAATAATTATTTTTTTTTTTTTATTTATCATTTAAAATCCTTAATAAAAACAATAAAATATTTATAAAAATATAATAAGAGAAATATTAATGAAAAAAATAAGAAATTTTTCTATAATTGCACATATTGATCATGGAAAATCAACATTATCAGATAGATTTATTCAAATGTGCGGAGGGTTATCTGAAAGAGAAATGTCAGATCAAGTTTTAGATTCTATGGAATTAGAAAAAGAAAGAGGTATTACAATAAAATCTAGAAGTGTAACAATAAAATATATAAATAAAAAAAAAAAAAAATATAAATTTAATTTTATTGATACTCCTGGTCATGTAAATTTTTCATATGAAGTCTCTAGATCATTAGCAGCCTGTGAAGGAGCTTTATTAATTATTGATTCAACACAAGGGATAGAAGCGCAAACATTAGCAAATTGTTATCTCGCATTAGATATGAATTTAAAAATAATACCTGTATTAAATAAAATAGATTTACCTACTTCTAATATTAAAAAAGTTTCCCAAGAAATTGAAGATATAATAGGAATTTCTTCTAAAGATACCATTTATTGTTCTGCAAAAACAGGAAAAGGAGTTAAAAACTTATTAGAAAAAATTATAAAAAAAATACCACATCCAAAAGGAAATATTAAAAATCCATTACAAGCATTAATAATAGATTCTTGGTTTGATAATTATATTGGAGTAATTTCTTTAATAAGAATAAAAAATGGTTTTATTAAAAAAAATTTTAAAATACAAATTATGACAAATAAAAAAATATTTAACGTTGAAAAAATAGGTATTTTTACTCCAAAAAAAAAAAATAAAAAAATTTTATCTTGTGGTGAAATAGGATGGATTTCTTGTGGTATAAAAAATATTTCTTATATACCTATAGGTGATACAATTACATTATATAAAAATCCATCAAAAGAATCTTTACCAGGTTTTAAAATTATAAAACCAAAAATATTTTCTGGAATTTTTCCAGATAATGCTAATAAATATGAATTATTAAAAAAAGCATTAGAAAAATTAAAATTAAATGATGCTTCTATATTTTATGAACCAGAAAAATCTTTAATTTTAGGACATGGTTTTAGATGTGGTTTTTTAGGGCTTTTACATATGGAAATTATTCAAGAACGTTTAAAACGTGAATATAATTTAAATTTAATTTCTACGATGCCAACAGTAATGTATAAAATAATATTAAAAAATAAAAAAATAATATATTTAGATAATCCTTGTAAATTTCCGAATATTAATTTTATAAAAAAAATAAAAGAACCAATTGCTTTATGTAATATCATTGTAAATAGAAATTATTTAGGAAATATAATCACATTATGTTCAAAAAAAAGAGGAATACAAAAAAACTTAATTTATTATAAAAATCAAGTATCATTAATTTATGAAATTCCTATGTCAGAGGTTATATTAAATTTTTTTGATGAATTAAAATCATTATCTAGCGGATATGCTTCATTAGATTATAATTTTTTGAAATTTAAAAAATCAGATATAATAAAATTAAATATATTAATTAATTCAAAAAATATAGATTCTTTATCAATTTTAATACATAAAAAAAAATCACAAAAATATGCTAATGATATTATAAAAAAAATGTCTTTATTAATACCTAGACATCAATTTAATATTGTTATTCAAGCATCTATAGGAAAAAAAATAATTTCTAGAAGAAACATTTCACAATTAAGAAAAAATGTTTTATCAAAATGTTATGGTGGAGATATTAGTAGAAAAAAAAAATTATTAAAAAAACAAAAAATAGGAAAAAAAAAAATGAAAAAAATAGGAAATATAAATATTTCAAAAAAAATTTTTCATATTCTTTTAAATAAAAATAATTAAAAGGAAAAAAAATATGTTATTAAAATATATAATATTATTATTTATAATAATATTAATATTAAATTATAAAAAAAAATATAAATTTAATTTTAAAATAAAAATAATAAAAAATTTATTTATTATTTTTAAAAAAATATTTTTTATTATTTTATTAACAATAATAATAAAATTTTTTTTTTACGAACCATTTTATATTCCTTCTAATTCAATGAAACCAACATTATTAAATGGAGATTTAATATTAGTAAATAAATATTTTTATTTCATTAAAAATCCTTTTAATAATACAATATTAATTAATTACAAAAAACCTAATAATGGAGATATAATTGTTTTTAAACATCCTTATTATACAAATAAAATTTTTATTAAAAGAATTATTGGATTACCAGAAGAATATATAAATTATAATATAAATGAAAAAAAAATAATTATTTATAAAAAATATAAAAATAAAAAAAATTGTTATATAAAAAAAAAAATAACTTATTTTAAAAAAAAAAAATATTATGAAGAAAATATTAGTAATATAAAATATTTAATAATTTTAAAAAAAAATTTTTTTTCTTCAAAAAAAAAAAATATTCGTTTTATTATACCAAAAAATAATTATTTTTTAATGGGAGATAATAGAGATAATAGTTATGATAGTAGATATTGGGGTGTAATTAATAAAAAAAATATTATTGGAAAAACAACAAATATTTTATTTAATATTAAATTTAATATTAAAAATAAATTATTAAAAATAAAAATAAATAGAATATTTAAAAATATATATAATAAATAAAATTAAAATATTAAATATAAAAAATTGGTAAAATATGAATTATTTTATAATTAATAAAATAGAAAAAATATTATGTTATAAATTTAAAAAAAAAAAATTATTAATAAAAGCATTAACTCATCGTAGCGCTAGTAATAAAAATAATGAAAAATTAGAATTTTTAGGAGATTCTGTATTAAATTTTATTATTTCTTCAGAAATATATAAAAAATTTTCATTTAGCAATGAAGGAAATATGAGTAGAATAAGATCTCAATTAATTAAAGGAAAAACTTTAACAAAAATAGCAAACAAATTTAATTTAGGAAAATTTTTAAAATTAGGACAAGGAGAATTAAATAGTGGGGGAAAAAAAAAAAAATCTATATTAGAAAATACTTTAGAAGCATTAATAGGAAGTATATTTTTAGATAGTAATATTAAAAAAACAAAAAAAATAATATTAAAATGGTATAAAAAAAAAATAAAAAAAATAAATATAAAAAAAATTAAAAAAGATCCAAAAACTCGTTTACAAGAATATTTACAATCTAAACATTTACCTTTACCATCTTATTTAATTGTTCAAGTTTATGGAAAACCTCATAAACAATATTTTACTATAAATTGTTCTATTAAAGGAATAATAAAAAATTTAATAGGAATAGGAAGTAATAAACGAAAAGCGGAACAAAATTCTGCTCAACTTACATTAATAAAATTAGGAATAAAGTGAAAAAAAACAATTATTATTGTGGAAAAATAACAATTATTGGAAAAACAAATGTAGGAAAATCTACATTATTAAATAGATTAATTAAAAAAAAAATTTCTATAATATCATATAAATCTAATACTACACAAAAAAATATAAAAGGAATTTTTACTAATAAAAAACACCAGTTTATTTATATTGATACACCAGGTTGTATATATAAAAAAAATTTTTTTTATTTAAAAGAAAATATAAATATTTCAGATATAATAATTTTTGTAATAAATAAAAACATATGGAAAATAGAAGATGATAATATATTACAAAAAATAAAAAAAACTAAAAAACCAATTATCTTAGTAATAAATAAAATTGATTGTATTAAAAATAAAAATATATTATTACCTTATATAAATTTTATTAAAAATAAATTTTTATTTTATTCAATAATACCAATTTCATCTAAAACAGGAGAAAATATTAATATTTTACATAAAATAATAAAAAAAATATTACCTAAAAAAAAACATATATATACTAATAACATTATCACTAATTATTCTGATAAAAAAATTATTAAGGAAATTATTAGAGAAAAATTTATAAATATATTAAATAATGAATTACCATATTCCATAAAAATTAAATTAGATTATTTTAAAAAAAAAAAAATATTTTATATAATAAAAATAATAATTTTAGTTAAAAATATTAGACATAAAAAAATAATTATTGGAAAAAAAGGAAAAATAATAAAAAAATGTAATATTTTAGCTAGAAAAGATTTAGAAAAATTTTTTAATAAAAAAGTACATTTATTTATGTGGATTAAATACAAATTTTAAAATATAATAAAATTAAATTTAATTAAATTGTATTTAAATATGAAAATTTTTGGTTTAGGTATTGATATAATTAAAATATCAAGAATTAAAAAAATAATAAATAAATTTAAAAAAAAATTTATAAAAAAAATTTTAACAAAAAAAGAAATAATTTATTATTTAAAAAATAAAAAAACAAAAAAATATATCGCAAAAATATTTTCTGTAAAAGAATCAGCAAGTAAAGCATTAGGAACAGGAATGAGATTTGGTATAAATTTTAAAAATTTTGAAATATCAAATAATAAATTTGGAAAACCGAAATTAAAATTTTTTAAAAAATCTAAAAAAATATTTAAAAAAAAAAAAATAAAAAAAATACATGTAAGTATAAGTTATGAAAAAAAATATATTTTTTCAATGGTTATTTTAGAAAGATAAAATTATCTTTTTTTTTTAAAAAATTTTTTTAATAATAATGAACATTTTTTAAAAATTATTTTTTTTATAATTATTTTATTAAATATATTTTTTTTTAAAATAAAATTTTTACATATTTCACAATTTTTAAAATATTTTTTAGAAAAAGAACCAAAAACTAAACGTTTTATTCGACTATGCAAAATAGCTCCAAAACACATCATGCATGGTTGAATAGTAACATATAATGTAGTATTTAATAAACGATAATTTTTTATTAAATTTGCTCCTTTTCTTAAAGCAATAATTTCAGCATGCGCTGTAGGATCATTTTTTTTGATTGTAGAATTAAAACCTGTTCCTATAATTTTATTTTTATAAATTAAAACAGCTCCAATAGGTATTTCTTTATTTAATATATTTTCTTCAGCAAATTTAATTGCATATTTCATCCAATATTTATCTATTTTTTTTTTAATTTTAATTTTTCCATTTTCCAAGTATTTAATTTATCAATCATTCTTTTATCATATTTTTTTTTTCCTTTTGCTAAAGCAAATTTTAATTTACAAAAATTTTTTTTCCAAAATAATGAAAAAGATACAAAAGTATATCTTTTTTTTTTTTTTAAAAATAAAAGATTTTTAATTTGTTTTTTTTTTAATAATAATTTTCTATTTCTATTAATAATTATAGGTATACTTTTATCTATACAAGATGTAGCATATATAATAGAATTTATTAAATAAACTTCATTTTTTATAAAAGAAATATAAGAATTGTTTATATCTACTTTTTTTTTTCTTAAAGATTTTACTTCCCATCCTTGTAATACTATACCAGAAACAATTTTATTAATTATAAAATAATTATATTTAATTTTTTTATTTACACATATTATATTTTTTTTTTTATTATTCATAATTATAAAATGAAATTTAAAATATATTATTTTTTAGAAACAATTACCATTGCAGGTCGTAATAAACGATTATTTAATATATATCCATTTTGCATAATAAAAATTACTGTGTTGCATAAAAATTTTTCTGATTGTTGCATAGAAATAGCTTCATGAATACTAGGATCAAATGGTATATTAATTTTATTTATTTTTTTAACATTAAAAATTTTTAATAAATAATTAAATTTATTTAAAATATATTTTATTTTTCTTTTATATTTTATATTTTTTATATTTTCAAAATTTTTTTTATTTAATAATAAAGCTTGTTCTAAACTATCAATATTAGAAATTAATCCTATAATAATTTTTTTTAATGAAAATTTATAAATATTTTGTATTTCTTTATTTAATCTTATTTTAATTTTATTAAAATTTATATTATATTCTTTTTTTTTTTTTTTATAATTTAATTTTAATAAATTAAATTTTTTAATTTTTTTTTTTATTTTTTTTTGAAATTTTTTAATTTTTTTATTATTTAAAATTAAATCTTCATTTTTTTTTTTAATATTCATATTTTTTTATAATTAAATTATTTATATTTAAAATTATATTTATTTTATTTAATTGATTTAATGTAAGAAAATTAAATATCCCAAGGAAATTCTACCCAAATATTTTGGGGAATATCTATAATATATTTATCTACAAAAAATTTTCCAATAGGTTTAGCAAAAATAGTTACAAAATAAGATTTTTTATAAAAATTACGAACAACTTTTGCCGTTCTTCCTGTATCAACTAAATCATCTACAATAAGAACATCTTTATCATATAATAAAGATTTTTTTATAATTTTTAAATTTTTCATATTATTATTTTGATTATAACTTGATATACAAATTGTATCAATATATCTTATATTTAACTCTTTTCCTAATATAGTAGCAGGAATTAAACCTCCTCTACTAACAGCAATAATTTTATTCCATTTTCTTATAAAAGATAATTTTAAAGCTAATTTTTTTGCAAAAAAATGAACAATTTTCCAAGTAACAATATATTTATTACTCATAAATAAAAAATACCAAAAAAAAAATAAATATAATCGGTGCGAACGGGACTCGAACCCGCGACCCCCGGCGTGACAAGCCGATATTCTAACCAACTGAACTATCGCACCATTAAAAATAAATAAATAAATTATTTATTATCCTGCCATAAACAAATTCCATTAAATTTTTTTATATCATTAAGATATTTTTTATGAATTAAAGATTCATTTAAAGAAGCTTTTTTAAAAAAAATATTATCAAATTTATTTGATGATTTTATTTTTTTTTTAATTTTTATATCTATTGATTTATTTTCAAATAATATTTTTTTTTGATAACTAGTCATAATTAAATATACTTTTGCTAATAATTTAACATCAACAATAGCACTATGCAAATTTCTTATACTATTATTAATTTTAAATCTAGAACATAAAGCATCTAAACTATTTTTTTTACCAGGAAATAAAAATCTTGCTATTTTTAATGTATCAATAATTTTACAATTTTTTTCAATATTTTGAATATTTAAATTTAATTTTTTAAATTCATAATTTAAAAAAGATATATCAAATTTAGCGTTATGAATAATTAATTTTGAATCTTTAATAAATTTTAAAAATTCTATAAAAATAGAATTAAACTTTGGTTTATTAGATAAATAATTATTTGATATTCCATGTACTTTAAATGCACTATGATCTATTTTTCTATCAGGATTAATATAAACATGAAATTTTTTTTTTGTAATTTTTCTATTAATTAATTCTATAGCTCCTATTTCAATTATTTTATGACCATTACATAAATTTCCTGAAAAGTTCATACCAGTTGTTTCTATATCAAGAACAATTTTTCTTTTAAGAAAATTATTAATAACCATATTATTATAACTCATTTATAAAAAATAATAAAAAATTATAATTTTATAATAGAAAAAATTGGAGCTAAGCGGGGTCGAACCGCTGACCTCCTGCGTGCAAAGCAGGCGCTCTCCCAGCTGAGCTATAGCCCCCTTTTAAGGTGTTGTCTTATGGTATAGGCCTGAGTGGACTTGAACCACCGACCTCACCCTTATCAGGGGTGTGCTCTAACCAACTGAGCTACAAGCCTTCATAAAATATATATTAAATATATTTAAGTGAGCACTGAAAAATTAAAAAAAATTAAATGTAAGGAGGTGATCCAACCGCAGGTTCCCCTACGGTTACCTTGTTACGACTTCACCCCAGTCATGAACCACAAAGTGGTAAGCTCCCTCCTCTTAGAGGTTAGGATACCTGCTTCTTTTGCAATTCACTCCCATGGTGTGACGGGCGGTGTGTACAAGGCCCGGGAACGTATTCACCGTGACATTCTGATACACGATTACTAGCGATTCCGACTTCGTGGAGTCGAGTTGCAGACTCCAGTCCGGACTAAGACGTACTTTATGAGGTTTGCTTATCTTTACAGAGTTGCATCTCTTTGTATACGCCATTGTAGCACGTGTGTAGCCCTGGTCGTAAGGGCCATGATGACTTGACGTCGTCCCCACCTTCCTCCGGTTTATAACCGGCAGTCTCCTTTGAGTTCCCGGCCGTACCGATGGCAACAAAGGATAAGGGTTGCGCTCGTTGCGGGACTTAACCCAACATTTCACAACACGAGCTGACGACAGCCATGCAGCACCTGTCTCATAGCTCCCAAAGGGCACTTTTTCATTTCTGAAAAATTCTATGGATGTCAAGACCAGGTAAGGTTTTTCGCGTTGCATCGAATTAAACCACATGCTCCACCGCTTGTGCGGGCCCCCGTCAATTCATTTGAGTTTTAGCCTTGCGACCGTACTCCCCAGGCGGTCGACTTAACGCGTTAGCTTCGGAAGTCACTTCTTTAAGAAACAACCTCCAAGTCGACATCGTTTACAGCATGGACTACCAGGGTATCTAATCCTGTTTGCTCCCCACGCTTTCGCACCTCAGCGTCAGTATTCGTTTAGGAGGTCGCTTTCGCCACAGGTATTCCTCCAGATATCTACGCATTTCACCGCTACACCTAGAATTCTACCTCCCTCTACGATACTCTAGTTTATCAGTTTCAAATGCAGTTCCTAGGTTAAGCCCAGGGATTTCACATCTGACTTAATATACCGCCTACGAGCTCTTTACGCCCAGTAATTCTGATTAACGCTAGCACCCTCCGTATTACCGCGGCTGCTGGCACGGAGTTAGCCGGTGCTTCTTATTCGGGTAACGTCAAGATAAAAAATTATTAGTTTTTTATTTTTCTTCCCCGCTGAAAGTACTTTACAACCCTAAGGCCTTCTTCATACACGCGGCATAGCTGCATCAGGCTTTCGCCCATTGTGCAATATTCCCCACTGCTGCCTCCCGTAAGAGTCTGGACCGTGTCTCAGTTCCAGTGTGGCTGGTCATCCTCTCAGACCAGCTAGAGATCGTTGCTTTGGTAAGCCTTTACCTTACCATCTAGCTAATCTCGTCTGGGTTCATCCAAAAGCATAAGGTCTTTTATAAAAGAAATTAAAAGATCCCCTATTTTAATTTTTCAATATTATGCGGTATTAGCTGCCGTTTCCAACAGTTATCCCCCACTTAAGGGCAGATCCCCAGATATTACTCACCCGTTTGCCGCTCGCCGTCAAAAAAAAAAAAATCTTTTTTTTACGCTGCCGCACGACTTGCATGTGTTAAGCTTGCCGCTAGCGTTCAATCTGAGCCATGATCAAACTCTTCAATTTAAAACAAATTGAAATTGTTAAATTAATTTAAGTTTTAAAATTACTTAAAAAGGTAAATGTTTTTAATTTAACAGTGCCCACAGAAATTATCTAATATATTTTTAAAGAGCTTTAAATTCTTAACTTCTTAAAGAATACATCTTTTTATAAAAAAGTCAATAAATTTAAATTATTTATTTTTATTTTTTTAAAATAAAATATTTTAAATAATTAAAAATAAAATATATTTATAAAAATAATAATTATAAAATTAATATTTATTATTTATAAAGGTTAATAATAATGAATATAAAAAATTTTTTAAAAAAAAAAATTAAAAAATCTTTTAAAATTAATAAAATATCAAAAAAAAACAAACCAATAATTAAAAAAAATTTAAAAAAAACAAAATTAGGAGAATATCAAGTAAATAATATAATGAAAATAGCATCTAAAAAAAAAAAAAATTCTTACAAACTTGCAATTAAAATAGCAAAAAAAATTAATTTAATAGGAATTTCAAAAATAATAATATCAAAACCAGGTTTTATTAATATATCTTTATCAAAAAACTGGTTAGAAAAAAAAATTTTATTACAAATAAAATCTAAAAGAAATAATATACCAAAATTATATTCCGAAAAAGTAATTATAGATTATTCCTCTCCCAATATCTCTAAAGAAATGCATGTAGGTCATTTAAGATCAACAATATTGGGAGATGCTACTGCAAAAATAATGAAATTTTTAGGATATAAAGTAATAAAAATAAATCATATTGGAGATTGGGGTTTAAATTTTGGTATAATTATTTCTTATTTAATAAAATTTAAAATAAATATTAAAAAAATTTCATTAAAAAATCTTAATAAATATTATGTTCTTGCTAAAAAAAAATATAAAAAAAGTAAAAAATTTAAAAAAATTTCACAAAATTATTCTATTAAATTACAAAATGAAAAAAAAAAATATATAAAATTATGGAAAAAAATTGTAAAAATAACAATTAATGAAAATCAAAAACTATACCAAAAACTTAAAATAAATTTAAATAAAAAAAATATTATAGGTGAAAGTAAATATAGAAAAATGTTACCAAAAATTACAAAAGAACTAACAAAAAAAAAAATAGCAATTAAAAAAAAAGGATGTATTATAATTTTTCTTAATGAATTTAAAAATAAAAAAGGAAAAAAAATGGGGGTAATAATAAAAAAAAAAAATGGATTATTTTTATACACAACCATAGATATAGCATGTATAAAATATAGATTTAAAAAATTAAAAGCAAATCGTATAATATATTATACAGATTCAAGACAAAAACAACATTTAAAACAAGTATGGATTATAAGTAAAAAAGCAGGATATATACCAAAAAAAACTAAATTAGAACATCATAGTTTTGGAATGATGTTAAAAAAAAATAAAAAACCTTTTAAAACAAGATCTGGAAATATAATAACACTAAAATCATTAATTAAAAAATCTATACTAAAAGCAAAAAAAATAATATTAAAAAAAAATCCAAATATAAAAAAAAATAAATTAAAATCTTTATCAGAAAAAATAGGTATCGGAGCAATAAAATATTCTGATTTATCAAAAAACAGAAAAACAGATTATATCTTTAATTGGAATAATATATTATCTTTTCAAGGAAATACTGCTTTATATATTCAATATTCATACACAAGAATTATATCAATTTTAAAAAAAAATACTATAAAAAAAAAAATAAAACAAGGTAATTTTAAAATATCAAATAAAATAGAATTAAAATTATCTATAAAATTATTACAATTTGAAGAAATATTAATA
Organism: Buchnera aphidicola (Greenidea ficicola); assembly: GCF_039386055.1. Taxonomy (GTDB): domain Bacteria; phylum Pseudomonadota; class Gammaproteobacteria; order Enterobacterales; family Enterobacteriaceae; genus Buchnera_K; species Buchnera_K aphidicola_A. The sequence continues at coordinate 169,387 of NZ_CP135012.1, read as the reverse complement.
AAAACAACAAAAAAAGGATATTCAAATATATTATGTAATTATCTTTATGAATTATCAGTAAATTTTTCATATTTTTATGAAAAATATTCCATATTATTTTCTAATATTAAAAAAAAAAAAAATAGATTAAAATTAATTTTTTTAATTAAAAAAACATTAAAATTAGGATTAAAAATATTAGGTATAAGTGTAATAAAAAAAATGTAATAATATTAATTTTTATAAATATTATTATCTTTAACATAATAAATAATATTCATATAAAAAATTCTTTTTATAAAAACAATTTCTTTTAATGAAAGTACCACTAAACTTGGAAAAGTATTATGCAAAAGCTTAAATAAATTATATCTTAATTTATGATGTACTAATAAAACTAAAGGAGCATTAATTTTTATTTGATTTTTAATAGCAATTTTAAGTTGATTAATAATATTTTTTAATAATATATTTTTTATTTTTTTTTTTTTATTTTTATTTTTAAATTTTTTTAATAATTTTCTTTCTAAAATATAATCTAAACCTATAACAATTATTTTTTTTTTTTTTGAAAAAAATTTTTGAGTAATATATCTTCCTAAAGAAATTCTTATAAAACTTACTAAATCATTCACACTAAATTTTTTTAAACAAGAATATTTTAATAATGTTTCTATAATAGTATAAATATCTATAATATAAATCTTTTCAAAAATCAATTTTCTTAAAATAATATGAAAAGTAGTAAAACTAATTAAATTAGGTATTAATTCTTCTGTTAATTTTGGCATAGATTTATTAATTAAATTTAATAAATTTCTAACTTCTTGATGACCTAATAATTCATGTATATTATTTAATAAAAAATTATATATATGAGTAATAAATACAGATTTAGGTTTAACAATAATATAACCAGACTTTTCAGCTAAATTTTTTAATTTTTTATCAATCCAATATGAAGAAAGACCAAAAACAGGATCTTTAATTTTTTTTAAAAAAATTTTTTTTTTAGCATTTCCTGGATTAATAGCCATTATATAATCACAAAAAATTTTTCCTTGAGTAATTTCTACTCCTTTAATATAAAAACAATAACTATTTTTATCTAATTTAAAATTATTACATATATGAACAGAAGGAGGTAAAAAACCTACATTATTAGCAATTTTTTTACGAATTTCAGTAATTCTATTTAATAAATTAAATTTTGATTTAACATTTACTAAATTAATTAAATTATATCCTAATTCTATTCTTATAATATCTTCTAATTTTATATTTTCTAAAGAATATTTTATATTTTTATTTCTTTTAAAATTATTATTATTTTTTTTTTTTTTTTTAATATCATTTTTATTATTTACTAAAAAAAATATAAAAAAAATTAATAAAGAAAAAAATAAAAAAACAAAATTTGGCATTCCTGGTATTAAACCAAAAATACCCAAAACTACCGCGCTAAAAAAAAGTACACGAGGATCATAAAATAATTGACGAATAATTTGCTTACTTAAATCCTGTTTATAATTTACCCTTGTAACAATAATTCCAGCAGCAATAGAAACAATTAAAGAAGGAATTTGAGCTACCAATCCATCACCTATAGTTAATAATGTATATATATGCAAAGCTTCAAATAATGATAAATTATGTTGCCATATTCCTATAAATAAACCACCAAAAATATTTATTATTAATATTAAAATACCAGCAACAGCATCTCCTCTAATAAATTTACTAGCTCCATCCATAGAACCATAAAAATCAGATTCTTTAGAAATATTTTCTCGTTTTTTTTTTGCTTGTTTTTTATTAATTAACCCAGAATTTAAATCAGAATCTACAGACATTTGCTTTCCAGGAATACTATCTAAAATAAAACGAGCATTTACTTCCGCAACCCTTTCCGCTCCTTTAGTAATAACTATAAAATTTATAATTACTAAAATAATAAATATTATAATACCAATAGAAAAATTTCCACCAATTAAAAACTTACCAAAAGATTCTATAACATTACCAACAGAAAATACACCAGTATGACCATACAATAAAATAGCTCTTGTAGAAGCAACATTTAAAAATAAACGCATTAATGTAACAAGTAATAATATTAATGGAAAACCAGAAAAATCTAAAATATTATTTGAAAAAATAGTTACTAATAATATTATTATTGATATAGATATATTAAAAGTAAATAATAAATCCAATAAAAAAGGAGGTAAAGGTAATATAATCATTATTAATATAACAAAAACATAAATTGGAGCTATTAATATTTTCAAATATTTAATATTAAAATTTTTTATATTTAATAAAAAAAACCATAAATTATCCATTTAATTATTTTTTTTCCTATAATTAATAGTATATAAAACAGAAAAAAAATCAGGTTTAATAGGATATTTTCCACCATATTTTTCCCAATTTTTTAATTTATTTAACCAATAAAATATTTCTATTATATTTTTACTAAAAATTTTAGGTATATTACTTCCAACATTAACATACTTATAAATCATTTCCACTAATAAAAAAGAAGATATTATAGGGATATTATAATTAGAACCTAATTTTTTTATTTTTGAAAAAGAAAAACAAAAATTTTTAACAATTAATCTTATTTTTTTTTTTTTATATTGCAAAGCTATTAAAAATTTTTTTTTAATATTTAAAAGAATAATATCAGAATAAATTATATTATTATTTTCATTTATTAAATTCATTTTTTTTAAAATTATTTTTTTATTTAAAAAACCACCTTCTAAAAATTTTTTTTCATCTTCTATTTCTTTTTTTGTCATAAACAAATTATAATAATAATTTGATTTAATATTTAAAATATCTAATAAAACAATAGGAATAAAAGATATTAAAAGAACAAAAAAAAATATATAAATAATGATTATAAAATTTATTAAAAAAATATTCAAATCATCTGAAAATAAAACAAAAAAACTTTTATAAAAAATAAAAATATAAAAAATATATATTAAAATAATTAAAAATAATTTAATAATTGATAAAAAAGAATCATATAAATTTTTATAAGAAATAATATTCTTAAAATTATTTATTAAATTTATTTTTTTAAAATTTATATTAATTCTATTAAATTGAATTAATTTATTTCCAAATAAAAAAGGAAAAAATAAATTAACCACTGTAATAATCAAAAATAAATAAATAAAATGAAATAAAATTTTTTCTTTAAATATATTTAAAAAAAAATAAAAATCGTTATCAAAATAAAAAAATCCAAATTTTAAACTATATTTAAATAAATTTAAAAAATCATCTAAAATAATATTTTTATTTAAAAAAAAATAAAATATCACCATAAAAAATATTAAAAATGTATTTAACTCTTTAAAATAAATCTTATTACCATATTTAAAATTTTGTTTTAATTTATACAAAGTTGGTTTTTCTGTTTTATTTTCATTATTCATAAATTATATATTTACATAATATAAAATTTTAAATAAAATTATATAATATATTTTTTAAAAAATACAAATAATTATTAATTTTAAAAATATAAATAATTATTTCTTTTTAAAAAAAATTAACATATAAAAATATAAAAGAAAAAAAAACTATGAAAACAAGTAATTATCCACTATTTACAATAAAAGAAAAACCAAAAAACACTATATCAATCAGTCAAGAATTAATGTTACGATCAGGAATAATAAGAAAATCATCTTCTGGTTTATATATATGGTTACCTATAGGATTAAAAATTTTAAAAAAAATTAAAAAAATAATAAGAAAAGAAATGAAAAAATGTGGAGGAATAGAAATATGTATGCCTTTTTTGCAAAAATCTTCAATATGGAAAAAAAGTGGAAGATTAAAATTATATGGAAAAGAATTATTTAAAATTTATGATAGAAAAAAAAAAAAATTTATCTTATCCCCTACAAATGAAGAATTTATAACAAATTTTGTAAAAAAAAACATAAATCATTTTAATAAATTTCCTATATTAATTTTTCAAATACAAAATAAATTTAGAGATGAAATTAGACCAAAAAATGGGGTAATAAGGTGCAAAGAATTTTTTATGAAAGACGCTTATTCTTTTCACAAAAATAAAAAATCTTTAAAAAAAACTTATAAAAAAATATATAATTCATATAAAAAAATATTTAAAAAATTGCAAATTAAATTTAAAATAATAAAAGCTGATAGCGGAATAATCGGAGATAGTATATCTCATGAATTTCAAGCACTAAGCAAAAATGGAGAAAACAGTATCGTTTTATCAACAAAATCAAATTATTCAGAAAATATAAATTTTACTCCAATAAAAAAAAATATTAATAAAATTAAAAAAAAATGGAAAAAAAATATAAAAAATAAAATATTTAAAAAAATAAAATTAACTAAAAAAATAAAAAATAAAAAAAAAATAATAAAAACCTACCTAATCCAAACAAAAAAAAAAAATAAAAATAAATATATTATAATATTATTAAAAAAAAAATATAAAATTAATAAAAACAAAATAAAAAATATATTTAAACCAATAATTTTTATTAATAAAACAAAAAAAATAAAAATATTTAATTATAAAAAAAATAATTTAAATTACATAAATGTTAATTATCCTATTATAACAGATGCATCAACAGCAAAAATGAAAAATTTTATAATAAAATCAAATATTAATAATAAATATTATAAAAATGTTAATTGGATTATTAATTTACCAAAACCAAAAATAATGGATATAAGAAATATAAAAAATGGAGATCGTAGTCCTGATGGAAAAGGAAAAGTAATAATAAAAAAAGGAATAGAAATAGGACATATTTTTCAATTAAAAAAAAAATATTCAAAATTAATGAATTTATATATTAAAAAAAATAACAATAAAAAATATATAAATATGGGTTGTTATGGAATAGGAATTACAAGAATAGTTGCAACTATAATTGAACAAAATAATGATAAAAAAGGAATAATTTGGCCTGATTCAGTAACTCCTTTTAATATAGCAATAATACCTATTTTAATAAATAAAAATAAAAAAATTAAAAAAACATCCAAAGAATTATATAATAAATTTAAAAAAAAAAATATAGACGTTTTACTATATAATAATAATGAAAGAATAGGAGTAATTTTTTCTAATATTGAATTAATTGGAATACCTCATATCATTATTATAAGTAATCGTTATATAAAAAAAAAAAAAATAGAATATCAAAATAGAAAAAATAAAACAAAAAAAATAATAAAAATTTCAGCTATTAAAAAATATATATTAAAAAAAATTAATTCATAATTTTACAAGAAATAATAATCAAATTAAAATCATTAGTAAAATTATTTAATTTTAATGTTCCAAAAAAATTTATTATTTTATCTTTTTGTAAAAGAAATTCATATTTTTTAAAAATTTTACTATAAAAAACTACTAAAATTTTATCTAAATTATCATTAATAGTAATTAATGCTATTTTTTTTTTATTTTTAGTAATTTTAATTTTTATTATTGAAACCATTCCAATAATATAAATTTTTTTATTCAAACAAGAAAAATTAATATTTTTAATACGTGTTATTTTATTATATAAATATTTTTTTTTAAAATATTTATTAATAGGGTTATCAGTCAAATAAAAACCTAACACTTTACGTTCTAAATTTAATTTTTCTTTTTTTGACCATATAACTTTTTGATTAAAAATTTCATCTACATTATATTTTAAAAAAATATTATCTTTATAAAACAAACTTTTTTGTTTATTTATTTTATTTTCTAAATGTTGATTAGATAATTTAAAATAAAAATTTAAATTATTTTTTAAAATAAATCTTTCTAATTTAAAACAATCAAAAACACCTGCATATATCATTTTTTCTAAAATTTTTTTTGTAATTTTCTTTTTATCAATACGTTCAATAAAATCTAAAAAATTAATAAATATACCACTTTTCTTTCTCTCATTAAGAATATAATAAATAGAATTTTTTCCTATTCCTTTAATAGCTCCTAAACCATATATAATATAACCTTTGCAATTAACATCAAAAAAATACTTACTTTTATTAATATTTGGAGATAATATTTTTATTTTCATTCTGTTAGCTTCTTCAATTAAATTAATTAATTTATCTATATTATACATTTCAGAAGTCATAACAGAAGCAATATACTCAGATGGATAATTTGCTTTTAACCATAATGTTTGATAAGAAATCAAAGCATAAGCAACAGAATGTGATTTATTAAAACCATAACCAGAAAATTTTTCTAATAAATTAAAAATATTTAATGATATTTCTTTATTTATACCATTTTTATAAGCTCCTTTTTCAAAAAATTTTCTTTGCTTATTCATATATTTAATATTTTTTTTTTCCATTGCTCTACGCAATATATCCGCTCTTCCTAAAGTAAAACCAGACAAAATTTGTGCAATTTGCATAACTTGTTCTTGATATAAAATAATTCCATATGTAGATTTTAAAATAGGTTTTAAAGATAAATGTTGCCATTTTTTATCTGGATAAAAAATTACTTCATTTCCATTTTTTCTATTAATAAAATTATCAACCATTCCTGATTTTAAAGGACCAGGTCTAAATAAAGCCAATAAAGAAACAATATCTTCAAAAAAACTAGGTTTTAATTTTTTAATTAAATTTCTTATTCCTAAAGATTCCAATTGAAAAACACCTACGGTATTACCTTTTCGCAATAAAGCAAAACTTTTTGAATCTAATAAAGAAATACCAGATAAAGAAATTTTATTTTTTTTAATAAATTTATTTTTTTTATTAATCATTTGAATAGAACGATTCATAGTAGTTAATGTACGCAAACCTAAAAAATCAAATTTAACAAGTCCTATATTTTCAATATCACTTTTATCAAACTGTGTTAATAAATTATTTCCAAATTCACTACAATATAATGGAACAAAATCTGTTATTTTTGTTGGAGAAATCACTAAACCACCAGCATGTTTACCTATATTTCTAATAACCCCTTCTAATTTTTTTGCTATATCAATAATTTTTTTAACTTCATTATCATTATTATATAAATTAAAAAATAAAGCATCCTTAGATAAAACATTTTTTAAAGTTACTCCAAAATCTAAAGGAATTAATTTTGAAATATTATTTATAAAACCATAAGGATAACCTAAAACTCTTCCTACATCTCTTATTACAGCTTTTGCAGTTAATTTACCAAAAGTAATAATTTGCGCAACAGAATGTCTTCCATAACGTTTAATAACATGATTAATAACTTCATCTCTTCTTTCCATACAAAAATCAATATCAAAATCTGGCATAGAAATACGATCAGGATTTAAAAATCTTTCAAATAATAATTTATATTTTAAAGGATTTAAATCAGTAATATTTAAAGAATAAGCAACTAAAGATCCAGCACCAGATCCTCTTCCTGGACCAACTGGTATTTTTTTCTTTTTTGCCCATTTAATAAACTCCATAACAATAAGAAAATAATCTGGAAAACCCATTTTTTTTATAATATGTAATTCATAAAATAATCTATTAATATATTTCTTTTTTTTTTTTAAATAATTTTTTTTATTAAAATAAATATTTTTTAATCTTCTTTTTAAACCTTTTATACTTATTTTTTTTAAATATTTATAAGATTTTTTTTTTTTTTTTAAAAAATTTGGTAAAAAATATTTACCTAAATTTAAAGTAACATTACAACGTTTTGCAATTTCTACACTATTTTTTAAACTAATAGGTATTTCTGAAAACAATTCACACATTTCTTTTTCACTTCGCATATATTGTTGTTCAGTATAATTATATTTTAAATTTAAATTATTTATTGTACAACTTTTATTAATTGCAACTCTTATTTTATGTAAATAAAAATCATTTTTTTTTAAAAAACATACATCATTTGTTGCTACAACAGGTACTTTATAAGAAACAGAAAATTTTAAAATATTATATAAATATAACAATTCATTATTTCTTCCTGTTTTCATAATTTCTATATAAAAAGAATTATCAAAATATTTTTTATAAAACTCAAAACATAAAGATAAATTTTTATAATTTTTATTAATTAAATTTTTCCCAATATCTCCATAAACTCCACCAGATAATAATATTAAACCTTTAGAATATTTCTTCAACCAACTTTGTTTAATTAATACTTTATTAAAAACATTAAATCTTTTTTTATATGCTTTAGAAATTAACATTATTAAATTATTATAACCATTATTATTTTTAGCTAATAAAGTAATTTTGTATAATTCATTTTTCATAATTTTTGAATAACAAAATAAATCCATTCCAATAATAGGTTTAATACCTAATTTATAAGCTTGTTTATAAAATTTTATTATTCCATGAAAATTATTAACATCTGTAATTGCAATCGATGGCATTTTTAATTTATTAACATAATTAACTAATTTTATTGGACTTGCTAAACCATCTACTAAAGAATAATCACTATGTACACGAAGATGAATAAATTTAGGATTTAACATAAATATAATTCCTAAAAATTAATAAAAAAAATTTATATTATTTTAAAACTTAATTTTTTNNAAAAAAAATAAAATTAAATAATAAAAATATTTCATTATTAAAAAANNTACTTATTTACATTAAAAAAAANNTCACAACATACCAAAACTTCTTTTTCTTTTATAAAAAATATCTATTGCACATTGAAATATTTTATCATTAAAATCCGGCCAAAGAACTTTAGTAAAAAAAAATTCACTATAAGCAATTTGCCAAAGTAAAAAATTACTTACTCTATATTTTCCTCCAGTTCGAATAACTAAATCTACCGGATTAAAATCATTAACACTTAAAAAATAATCAAATTTCTTTTCTGTAATATCTTTTAATAATAATTTTTTATCCTTTACTTGTTTAATAATTTTTTTAACAGCTTGAATAATATCCCACCTTCCACCATAATTAATAGCAATATTTAATATTAAATTAGAATTTTTATGAGTTAATTTTTCTGCAAAAAAAATATTTTTTTGTAATTTTACACTTAATTTTTTAATATTTCCTATAATTTTTAATCTAATATTTTTTTTATGTATATAATAAATTTTCTTTTTTAATATATATTGAAAAATATACATTAAATTATTCACTTCAAAATAAGGACGATTCCAATTTTCAGTACTGAAAGCATATAAAGTTAAAAATTTTATATTATGTAATAAAGAAAAATTTATAACTCGAAAAACAGATTTTATTCCATATTTATGACCAAATATTCTATTTTTTCCTTTTTTTTTTGCCCAACGACCATTTCCATCCATAATAATAGCAACATGTTTAATTATTTTTTTACACACAAATATTTTCTTATAATTTAAAATAATATATATAATATATAATTAAAAAAAAATAAAATAAACATTATTTAATAATGTTTATTTTATTATTTAATAATATTTATTTTATTATGCAATAATAAATTAACTTTTTGAATGTTTTTATTTGTAATAATTTGAATTTTATTAATTAATTTATATTCTTCATCAATATTAATAATTTTTTTTTTTAATAATTTTTTTATTTTTTCATTTCCATCTCTACGAATATTTCTTATATTAATTTTTGCACTTTCCGATTCAAACTTAATTATTTTAATAATTTTATTTTTTTTTTCTGTAGTTAAAACAGGAAAATTTATACAAATAGAATTACCTATTATATAAGGAGATAAATCTAAATTAGATTCTATAATAGCTTTTTTAACTTTATTTAAAATAGACAAATCAAAAACAGTAATTTTTAATATAGAATTATTTTTTACCACTATATTAGATATTTTTCTAATATAAGTTTTAACATTATAATAATTAATATAAATAGAATCTAAAATTCTAACCGAAGGTTTTCCAAATTGTAACTTATTTATTTTATTTTTAAATTTCTTAATACATTTTTTCATAAAAAAATTGATATTATTAATAATATCATTTATCATATTTAACCTCTAAAAAAAAATAAAAATACTATTTTATATATATTAAAATTAATTTATTAAAGTTCCTTCCTCTTTACCCATAATAACACGAAATAATACTCCAGGAATATTAATATTAAAAACTCGAATTGGAATATTATTATCTTTAGCTAAAATTAAAGAAACTAAATCCATAAATTTCAATTTTTTATCTAATACTTGCTGATAAGTTAATTTATTATACATAATAGCGTTTTTATTTTTTTCTGGATCAGATGAATAAACTCCATTAACTTTAGTTCCTTTTAAAATAATATCCGCTTTAATTTCAATTCCTCTTAAACAAGCAGCAGAATCTGTTGTAAAATTAGAAATTCCTATACCTGCAGTAAAAATAACAACAATTTTTTTAGATAAATAATTTACTGCTTTTTTCCAATCATAACTTTCACATATACCATTAACAGAAATAGCAGACATTAAACAAGAATTAATATTATTATTATCCATTGTATCTCTAAAAGCCAACCCATTAATTATAGTAGATAACATACCAATATCATCAGATATGACTTTACTAATACCTATTTTTTTTAATGTAGCTCCTCTAAATATATTCCCTCCTCCAATAACTATTCCTATTTCCACTCCAAAATTTACTAATATTTTCACTTCACTAACAATACGAAAAAGAGTTTTAAAATCTATCCCAAATGTATTACTTCCTTGTAAAACTTCACCACTTAATTTTAATAAAATTCTTTTATACAAAGGTTTTTTTTTTGTATACATTAAAATTTCCCAAAAAATATTTTCAAAAATATTATAAATTAACCAATTAACCAATTAACCAATTAACCAATTAACCAATTAACTGATTAATAAATTAATAAATTAATGAATAATTTTAAATTTTATATCGAATAAAAGATAAAATTTTAGAATTATTTCCAGATAAAATATCATAAACAGATTTTTTATTTTCGAAAATAAAATCTTGCCCCATTAAAGTAATATTATTAATAAATTTTTTCATTCTTCCTTTAACTATATTTTCAGAAATATTTAAAGATTTTCCTTCATTTAAAGCAATTTTCATTTGAATATTATATTCATCTTTAATTATTTTTTTAGGAACATCATCAATACTTATATATTCTGGATTACTAGCTGCAATATGCATAGCTATTTTTTTAATCATTTTTAAAGAACATTTTTTTCCTTCAACTAATACAGCTATTTTATTACCATGTAAATAACAAGATAAAATATTATTACTTTGTAAATAAAAACATTTTTTAATAATTATATTTTCATTAAATTTAACAATTAATTTTTTAATACTTTTATTAAATTTATCTTTTAAAAAATTAATATTTCCATTTTTATTTAAAATCATATAATTTATTATTTTTTTTCCAAATTCAATAAATAAAATATTTCTAGAAACAAAATCAGTTTCACAAGATAATTTTAAAATAGCTCCTGAATTTTTATTAACCTCAACAAAAACTGCACCATTAAAAACTTTATTAGATATTTTCTTATATACTTTTAACTCTCCTATTTTTCTTAAATAATTTATAGAATCATCAATATCGTTATTATTTTTTAATAATGCTTTTTTACAATGATAAACCCCTAAACCTGTTAATTTTCTTAATTTTTTAATAAGCGAAATTTTAATATTCATAATAATATACTTATTCTCATAATATATTTATTTTAATAATATAAAATTATATTAATTATCTAAAAGAAATTCTTTAATAATATTTAAATATAATTTTATTGAACGTATAGAATCATCATTTCCTGGTATAATATAATCAATCTTATCAGGATTAGAATTAGTATCAACAATTGAAAAAACCATTATACCTAAATTATTAGCTTCTTTAATAGCAATATTTTCATGTTCTGCATCAATTACAAAAATTGCATCAGGCAAACCACCCATATTTTTTATTCCACCTAAACTATTTTCTAATTTTAATAAATTTTTAAAACGTAATAAAGCTTCTTTTTTAGTCAATTTATCAAAAGTTCCATCTTTAGATTGTATTTCTAATTCTTTTAATCTTACAATTGATTGTCTAACTGTCGTCCAATTTGTTAACATTCCACCTAACCAACGATGATTAACATAAAACTGTTTACAAAGAATTGCTATTTCTTTAATTATAGTACTAGCTACTTTTTTAGTTCCAATAAATAAAATTTTACCTTTTTTAAGATAAATTTTTTTTAATTCATTTAATGCTAAAATAAACATAGGTAAAGTTTTTTCTAAATTTATAATATGTATTTTATTTCTAGCTCCAAAAATAAAAGGTTTCATTTTTGGATTCCAATAACGAGTTTGATGACCAAAATGAACTCCAGCTTTTAACATATTTTTCATAGATAAAATAGACATAAAACCTCCATAAAATATTTAATTAATTAAAGAACATTTAAAATATTAAAAATAATTTTATTTTAAAAAAATAATAATATAAAAATAAATATTATATTATTAAAATATTTTAAATAATAAAAATATTAGAGAAAAAATTATGATAAAAAAAAAAAAAGAAATAAAAAATATTAGATTAGCAGGAAAAATAGCTGCAAAAACATTAGAAATGATTGAAAATTATATTAAACCAAATATTAACACAGAAACAATAAATAATATTTGTCATAATTATATAATTAAAAAAAAAGCTATTCCAGCATGTTTAGGATATAAAGGATTTCCAAAATCTATATGCACTTCCATTAATGAAGTAGTATGCCATGGAATACCAAATAAAAAAGATATATTAAAAAAAGGAGATATAATTAATATAGATATTACAGTAATAAAAAATGGGTATCATGGAGATGTTTCTAAAATGTTTATTTTAGGAGAAAAAAATCATTTAGGAAAAAAATTATGCAAAGCTGCTCAAAAGAGTTTATACTTATCTTTAAAAAAAATTAAACCAGGAGTTAAAATTAATATAATAGGAGAAACTATACAAAATTATATTAATAAAAAAAATTTTTCTATAGTAAAAAACTATTGCGGTCATGGAATAGGAAAAAATTTTCACGAAGAACCACAAATTTTACATTATAAAAATAAAAAAAAAATGATTCTAAAAAAAGGAATGGTTTTTACCATTGAACCTATGATAAATATAGGAAGTTGCGAAGTAGAAACTATGGAAGATAATTGGACAGTAAAAACAAAAGACAGAAAATTATCTGCACAATATGAACATACTATTTTAGTAACAAAAACAGGATGCGAAATTCTTACATACCAATCAAACGAAAAAATAAAACCTATTTTAATAAATTAAAATAATAACGTTTTTAAAATATGGATATATTATGAAAACAATAAAAAAAAAAATAAAAAAAGCTTTTAAAGAAAAAAATATTAATATAATTAAAAAAGACATAAAAACAATAAAAGCAATAAAAAAAACAATAAAATTATTAAATTTAGGAAAAATAAGAGTTTGTGAAAAAAAAAATAATAAATGGAAAACTAACCAATGGATTAAAAAAGCAATATTATTATATTTTAAAATAAAAAAAAACAAAATAAATAAAATTAAAAATAATTGTTTTTATGATAAAATACCATTAAAGTACAAAAATTATAACAAAAAAAAATTTAAAAAAGAGAAAATAAGAATAGTTCCAACAGCCACTATTCGTTATGGTTCTTTTATAGGAAAAAACACAGTAATTATGCCTTCCTATGTTAATATAGGATCATATATTGATAAAGGTACTATGATAGACACATGGTCAACAGTAGGTTCTTGTGCACAAATAGGAAAAAATGTACATTTATCAGGAGGTGTTGGAATAGGGGGAGTATTAGAACCAATACAAAATAATCCAACTATTATAGAAAATAATTGTTTTATTGGAGCAAGATCTGAAATAGTAGAAGGAGTAATTATCAGAAAAAATTGCGTTCTATCTATGGGTGTATATATTAGTCAAAGTACAAAAATATACGATAGAGAAAAAAACAAAATATATTATGGAGAAGTTCCAAAAAATTCAGTAGTAGTTCCTGGAACATTACCTTCAAAAAATAATAAATATAGTTTATATTGTGCTATTATTGTTAAAAAAGTAAATTCAAAAACATTAAAAAAAATACAAATTAATGAAATTTTAAGAGATATAAAAAATTAAAATATTTTATAAATACGGTTCGTTATAACAAACGAACCGTAATATTAAAATTATTTTATAATAAAATAAATAAAATTATTATTTTTTTTTAAATATAATACTAAAGAATTAAAATTATTTATTAAAAAATTAAAATTTTTTAATGAACTAACTACATTATTAATAGAAATAATAATATTATATTTTTTAAAATTATTTAAATTAAAAAAAAAAATATTTTTTATTCTTTTTATTTTTAAATATTTAATATTATTAATATTATAATCAATAAAAATAATATTTTTTAAAAATTTTTTTTTTATATCAATTAAAAAATTATTTAAAAAAAAATCATTTAAAAAAAAAATAACAATTTTTAAATGATGATCTCTTATAATTTTTATATTTATTAAAGAATTATTCAAAGAACAAATTAAAAATGTTTTAAAAGATAAAAAATCTATAATTCTTTTATTATTTAAAGAAATTATAATATCTCTATCTTTAAAATTAAATTTAGAGAAAAAAGAAATATTTAAAATATTACTTAAAAAAATACCCCTATTTACATTAATATTATAAATTTTAGAAAAATTTAAATCTATATTAATAATATTTAAATAAAAAAAATAACCATTATTTTTTTCATAATTTATAAATTTATTTAAAATTATTTTAACTAATTTAATAGGTATAGAAAAACCTATTCCAACATTTCCACCATAAGGAGAAAAAACAGCAGTATTAATACCAATTAATTCTCCTTTTAAATTTAACAAAGGACCTCCAGAATTACCTTTATTAATAGAAGCATCAATTTGAATAAAATTTTCATAATATTCAATACCTAAATGATGACGATTTATAGATGAAACAATTCCATATGTAACAGTATTTTCTAATCCATAAGAATTACCAATAGCTAATACTTTTTCTCCAATTTTTACTTTATCAATATTTTTTATTAATATAGAATTTAAATTATGAACATTAAAAATTTTAATAATAGCTAAATCTAAATCAATATTTTGTATCAAAATTTTTGCTTTATAAATACGACCATCATACAATTTAACATTGATATTTTTAAAATTATTAACAACATGATTATTAGTAACAATATAACCATTTATTTTATCAATAATAATTCCTGAACCTAAAGATATATTAGAAAAAAAATTTTTTTCTTTAAAATTTTTAAAATATTCATTTTTATAACACATAGAAGAATTATAAAAAGGAGATTTAAAATTACAAAAAGGAGAATTTTTTTTAAAAAAAAAACTAAAATAATTTTTAATATAAAAATTATTCGAAAAATTATCTTCAGAAAAAATATTAACTATAGTAGGTAATACTTTTTCTATTATTTCTGTAGTATTTATTTTTTTATTAAAATTATTTTCTTGAATTTCAAAATAAAAATTACTATTAATATATAAAAAATTATATAATTTTAAAAAAAAAAAAATATTAAAAAAAATACAAAAAAAAATAAAAAATTTTTTCATAATTTAATTGTAATAATAAAATATTATATTTAAAAAATTATATAATATAAAATATATTTATCATTTATTATATAAATAAAATATAAAAAACATGTATAAATAATTATAAATTAATATAATATATTATATTAAAAATATTATTTGAGGAAAAATGAAAATTCTATCTGGATCTGAAATTGTTATACAATCATTAATTGAACAAAATGTAAAATATATCTTTGGATACCCAGGAGGAGCTGTATTAGATATTTATGATACATTATATAAAAAAAAAAACAAAATTAAACATATTTTAGTAAGACATGAACAAGCAGCAACACATATGGCAGATGGTTATTCTAGATCTACCGGAAAAACAGGAGTAGTTTTAGTTACATCTGGACCCGGAGCAACAAATTCAATAACAGGAATAGCAACAGCTTATATGGATTCTATACCAATGATAATAATATCTGGACAAGTTGATTCTTCATTAATTGGATACGATGCATTTCAAGAATGTGATATGATAGGAATATCAAGACCAATAGTAAAACATAGTTTTTTACTAAAAAAAACAAAAAATATACCTATAATTTTCAAGAAAGCATTTTGGATTGCTTCTACTGGAAGACCAGGTCCAATTGTAATAGAAATTCCTAAAGATATATTAAATATTAATAATAAAATAAAATATATAAAACCAAAAAAAATAAAAATAAGATCATATAAACCTATTAAAAATATAAATATAAATAAAATACCAAAAATAATAAAAACAATAAAAAAATCAAAAAAACCTATAATATATATAGGTGGAGGAGTTATACAATCTAACAGTCATAAAGAAATTTTATATCTAGCAGAAAAATTAAATTTTCCAGTAACAACTTCATTAATGGGTTTAGGAGGATTTCCTGGTTCTCATCCTCAATGTTTATCCATGTTAGGAATGCATGGAACTTATGAAGCAAATATGTCAATGCATCATTCAGATGTAATTTTTGCAGTAGGAGTTAGATTTGATGATAGAACAACTAATAATTTAAAAAAATATTGCCCTTATGCAAAAATTATACATATAGATATTGACCCAACATCCATTTCTAAAACAATAAAAGCAAATATTTATATTATAGGTGACGCAAAAAATATATTAAAAAAAATAATTAAAATTTTAAAAAAAACAAAAATAAAACAAAAATTAAATTCTTGGTGGAAAAAAATAAACAAATGGAAAAAAAATAAAAATTTAAAATATAAAAAAAAAAAAAAAATAATAAAACCTCAATATGTAATAGAAAAAATATACAAATTAACTCAAGGTAAAGCATATGTTACATCAGATGTTGGGCAACATCAAATGTTTACCGCTCTATATTATAACTTTAATAAACCTAGAAGATGGATTAATTCAGGAGGATTAGGAACAATGGGTTTTGGTTTTCCTGCAGCATTAGGGGTAAAATTGGCATTTCCAAAAAAAACTGTTATTTGTATTACAGGAGATGGAAGCATTCAAATGAATATTCAAGAACTTTCAACAGCTATGCAATACAAATTACCTATTTTAATATTAAATTTAAATAATTCTGCATTAGGTATGGTTAAACAATGGCAAGATATAATATATTGTGGAAGACATTCACAATCTTATATGAAATCTTTACCAAATTTTTCCAAAATTGCAAAATCATACGGACACATAGGAATAAATATTAAAAATAAAAAAAAATTAACAAAAAAACTAAAAATAGCATTACAACATACTAAAAATAACAAACTAGTATTAGTAAATATTTTAATAGATCCAAAAGAAAATGTTTATCCTATGCAAATAAAAGGTGGTGGAATGAATGAAATGTATTTAAGAAAAAAAAAAGGATATTAATATGAAAACAATTTTATCTGTTTTATTAGAAAACGAATTTGGAGCATTATCTAGAGTAATAGGATTATTTTCACAAAGAGGATATAATATTGACAGTTTAAATGTTGCTCCAACACAAGATCCAACATTATCTTTATTAACAATAAAAACTATTGGAAATAAAAGATGTATTGAACAAATTAAAAAACAATTAAATAAATTAATTGACGTTTTAAAAGTTGTTAAAATAAAAAAAAATAAATATATTTCTAGAGAAATAATATTAATAAAAATAAAAAAAAAATATAAAAAAAAAATAAATAAAAAAAAAACAAAAAAAAAATTTAAATATTCTATTATTAACAAAAATAAAAAATATTTAATATTACAAAAAACAGGAAACGAAAAAAAAATAAATAAATTTATAAAAAAAATAAAAAATAAAATAAAAATAAAAAAAATTTCTAGATCTGGAATAATAAATATTTCTAAATAAAAAAAAAATAAAATAAATAAAATTAATTATAAAGAGTAAAATATGAATTTTCATAAAACAGTTTTACTAAAAGAATCCATAAAAGCATTAAAAATAAAAAAAAATGGAATTTATATAGATTGCACTTTTGGATTCGGAGGTCATTCAAAAGAAATTTTAAAAAAATTAAATAAAAAAGGATATTTATACGCTTTTGAAAAAGATCCTGAAAATTTTATAAATGCAAAGAAAATAAAAGATACTAGATTTAAAATATTCAAAAAAAATTTTTCAAAAATAAAAAAATATTCAAAAAAAAAAAAAATAAAAGGATTAATAAATGGAATATTAATAGATTTAGGAATATCTAACAATCAACTAAAAAATAAAAAAAGAGGTTTTTCATTTAAAAAAAATAGCCCTTTAGATATGAGAATAAATCAAAATAAAAAAATTTCATTATCAAAATGGTTACAAAAAGCAAAAGAAAAAAAAATATTTACAATATTAAAAAAATACGGAAATGAAAAATTTTCTAAAAAAATTTCAAAAGCTATATTTAAAAAAAAAAAAATAAAAAAAATATTAACAACTAAACAATTAAAAAAAATTATAAAAAAAACTATTCCTATAAAATATCAATATAAAAAATCTTTACAAAAAACATTTTTAGCATTTAGAATATATCTAAATAAAGAAAAAAAAACATTAAAAAAAACATTAAAAAAAATTTATTCTATTTTAGCACCTAATGGTCGTTTAGTAATTATAACTTTTAACTCTTTAGAAGATAAAATAGTAAAAAATTTTATAAAAAAAAACAGCAAAATAAATTGTAATAATATACCAATAGAAATACCTATAAAATATAAAAATATAATAAAAATAAACAAAAAAAAAATAAAATTTAAAATAATAAAAAAAATAAAACCAAAAACTAAAGAAAAATACTATAATTCTAATTCAAAAAGTGCAATTCTTAGAGTAATAGAAAAAATATAATATAATAAATAATATTAAAAATATTTAAAAAAATATTAATAAAATATTTTTAAAAAAAATAATTTTAATATAAAATATTTTATATTAATAAAATAAATATAATTATAAAAAATGAAAAAAATAATAACAATAACAAAAAAAGCAAAAAAAAAAATAAATAATATAAATAAAAAAAAAAGAATATTAAGAATATATATTAAAGGAGGAGGTTGTAATGGTTTTCAATATAAATTTAAATTAGAAAAAAAAATAAAAAAAAATGATATTATAATTAAAAAAAAAAAAACATTAATTATAATTGATAAAATTAGTATAAATTATTTAAATAAATGTAAAATAGATTATTTAAAAAATTTAGAAGGTTCAAAATTTATAATAAATAATCCAAACGCTAAAAATACTTGCAGTTGTGGTTCATCATTTAATATATAAATATTAAATTAAATTGGATATCCTATAATTTAAAGGATACCCAAAATATTTTAATTTCATTAAAATATAAAATTTTTTTTATTTTGCTTTTTCATTTAATAAATCTGTAATAGTACCTGTAAAAATATCAGCAGTTAAACCTATAGTCTCATACAATGTAGGATGAGCATGAATAGTTAAAGAAATATCTTCTGCATCGCATCCCATTTCAATAGCTAATGATATTTCAGATAATAATTCACCAGAATTTTTTCCAATAACAGAACCACCAATAATTTTATTAGTATCTTTATCAAAAATTAATTTAGTCATTCCACAAGAAGTACATGTAGCAATAGCTCTTCCTGAAGCTTTCCAAGGAAATAATGCAACTTCAAAATTAATATTATTATTTTTTGCATCTTTTTCATTCATTCCAACCCAAGCTATTTCAGGATTTGTATAAGCAATAGAAGGAATAACTTTAGGATCAAAATAATGATCCTTTCCATATATAACTTCAGCTGCAATATGAGCTTGATGCATAGCTTTATGAGCTAACATAGGAACACCAACAATATCACCTATAGCATAAATATTATCTACATTTGTACGCATTTTTTTATTTACTTTAATAAAACCATTTTTATTTAAAATAATTCCAATATTTTTTATTTTTAAAGAAGATGTTTCTGGATAACGACCTACAGAAACAATAATATTTTCATAAATTTTATCTTGCTTAATTTTTTTATTATTTTCAATATTAACTAAATAACCTAAATTATTTTTTTTAATAGATAAAATATTTGTACAATTAAATATATTAAATTGTTTTTTAATAATATTTCTAAACATAAAAACCATATCTTTATCTACCATAGGTAATAAATATTTAGAATTATCAATTACATCTACCATAGAACCAAAAGAACTATATAAAGTAGCCATTTCTAATCCAACAACCCCACCTCCTATAATTAATAAACTTTTAGGTATTTTTTTTAATTTTAATGCATCTGTAGAATTCCAAATTCCTGAAACATTAAATGGTAAATTAATTGATTTCGAACCTATTGCAATAATACAATATTTAAAATTAATTTTTATCTTTTTTTTATTATTCATAACTAAAATAGAATTTTTATTAATAAAAGAACCTTTTCCATAAACAATTTTTACGTTTCTATTTTTAGCCATATTATTTAAACCAAAATTTATTTTTTTAATAATATTTTTTTTCCAATTTCTTAATATTTTAAAATTAATTTTTGGTTTATTAAAAAATATTCCTTTATTATAAAAATATTCATTGTCTTTATAAATTTTTGCAACATGTAATAAAGTTTTTGAAGGAATACATCCAACATTTAAACAAACACCACCTAAATTTTCATAACGTTCAATTAAAACTGTATTTAAACCTAAATCTGAACAACGAAAAGCAGCAGAATATCCAGCAGGTCCAGATCCAATAACTACTACTTTAGTATTAATTATTTTTTTCATAAAAATTACCTTAATAATAATAAATTATATTAATTATAAATATTTATTTAAATAAAATTATATATATAAAAAAATATAAAATATAAAAATAAAATATATTATAAATAATAATATTTACATTAATAAATAACGTATATCTGATATAACATCATTTATATAAGATATAAATTTTCCTGCATCTACACCATTTATAACTCTATGATCATAAGATAAAGAAATTGGTAAAATTATTTTCTTCTTAAATTTATTATTAATAAAAAAATAATTTTTTACAAACTTAGAAATCCCCAAAATAGAAACTTCTGGATAATTAATTATAGGAGTAAACATTCTTCCTCCAAAAACACCTAAATTTGATATAGTAAAAGAACCACCTTGCATATCATAAAAAGATAATTTATTATTTTTAGCTTTTTTAGAAAAATTTTTTATTTTTTTAAAAATTTTTAAAATACTTTTTTTATTAATTTTTTTTAAAACAGGTATAAACAAACCATTCTTAGTATTTACTACTATTCCTATATTTATATATTTTTTTAAAATAATAATATTTTTTTTTTCATTTAAAGAAGAATTAAAATAAGGAAATTTTTGTAAAGATTTATATATAATTTTAACAAGAAAAGGTAATAAAGTTATATTATTTATTTTATCAGTAAAAAACTTTTTATTATATTTTTTTCTAAACTTTTCTAATTTAGTAATATCAATTTCTTCAAAATGAGTAACATGAGGAATTTTTTTCCAACTTTTTTTTATATTAAAAATAGTTGATTTTTGTATATTATTTAATTTTAATATTTCAATTTTTCCAAATTTATTAACATTTTTATTATTTGAAATATTATTATTTTTTTTTTTTATATATTTTTTTAAATCTTCTTGTAAAATTCTTCCTTTTCTTCCAGATCCAATTATTTTAAATTTATCAATTTTATTTAATCTAATTAATCTTCTAATTAATGGAGAAGCATAAATATTTTCATTATTAAAATTATTAGAAAATAATTTAATATTATTTTTAATATTTTTTATTTTATTTATTTTTTTTTTTTTTATTTTTTTAATATTTAATATAAATATTTTAAAATCTTTATAAATTTTTTGACCAACATTTACTAATATTTTTTTTATAAATCCAGATTTAGGAGAAGGTATTTCTATAGAAGTCTTTTTACCTTCTACATTTAACAAACCACTTTTTTTTTTAATAAAATCCCCAACATTAACTAAAATTTCAATAACTTCAACTTTGTCTGATCCAATATCTGGTAATTTAACGATAATATCCACTAATATAACCTTTTAAACTAAACGAGGGTTAATTTTATTAATATCAATATTAAATCTAACAATAGCATTTAAAACAAATTTTTTACTAATATAACCGCAATCTGATAATATTCCTAATGATGAAATAACTATATAATATTTATCTACTTCAAAATAACTTCTTAAAGATTTTCTACTATCAGATCTTCCAAAACCATCTGTTCCTAAAACTATATAATTTTTAGAAGGAATATAATTTCTAATTTGCTCAGCAAATAATTTCATATAATCTGTAGCAGCAACAGCTGGAAATTTATTCATAATTTTAGCTATATATGGAATTTTTTTATTTTCATTAGGATTTAACATATTCCACCTAATACAATCTTGCCCATTTCTTGCAATTTCAGTAAAAGAAGTAACACTATACACATCTGAACCTATTCCATATTCTGAAAATAAAATTTTAGCAGCTTTTATAACACTTCTTAAAATCGCTCCAGATCCTAATAATTGCACCTTAAAATTTTTACTACTAAATGTACAAAATTTATATATTCCTTTACATATCCCTTTTTCAGATCCTTTTGGAATAGCTGGCATTTTATAATTTTCATTTAATGTAGTAATATAATAATATATATTTTCTTGTTTTAATCCATACATTCTATTTAAACCATTATTTATAATAACAGCAATTTCATAAGCATAAGCAGGATCATATGATATACAATTTGGTATTGTTAAAGATTGAATATGACTATGACCATCTTCATGTTGTAATCCTTCTCCATTCAACGTAGTTCTTCCTGAAGTTCCTCCTATTAAAAACCCTCTAGCTTGTTGATCTCCAGCAGCCCAACATAAATCACCAATTCTTTGAAATCCAAAAATAGAATAATAAACATAAAAAGGTATCATTGGAAAATCATTTGTACTATAAGATGTTGCAGCAGCTAACCAAGATGAAGCAGCTCCTAATTCGTTAATACCTTCTTGTAAAATTTGACCAGTTTTATCTTCTTTATAATATGATAATTGTTCTTTATCTTGAGGTATATATTTTTGACCTTGAAAATTATAAATACCAAATTGTCTAAAAAAATCTTCCATTCCAAAAGTTCTTGCTTCATCAGCAATAATTGGAACAATTCTATCTTTAATAAAAGTATTTTTAATTAAAATACTCAATACTCTAATAAAAGCAATAGTGGTAGATATTTTTTTATTTTGTTTTATTAATAATGTTTTAAAATCTTTTAAAGTTGGTAATTTTAAAATTTCAGTAAATCTATTTAAACGAGTAGGTAAATAACCATTTAATTTTTTTCTTTGATTATGTATATATTTATATTCTTTAGTATCTTTATTAAATTTTATATATGGAAAATTAGGAATATCATTATTATTAATTTTAAGATTTAAACGATCTCTTATATTATACAATTCATTAATATTTATATTTTTAATTTGATGTGCAATATTTTTAGCTTCAATATCAACTCCTAAACCATAACCTTTAATAGTATGTGCTAAAATTACTACAGGTTTACCAATTACTTCTTTTGCTTTTTTAAAAGCAGAATAAACTTTTAAAGGATCATGACCTCCTCTATTTAAATTCCATATTTCATCATCAGTCATATTCTTAACTAATTTTTTCGTTTCAGAATATTTACCAAAAAAATATTTTCTAATATAAGCTCCATTTTTAGATTTAAAAGTTTGATAATCACCATCTAATGTCTCATTCATTAATTGTATTAATTTTCCAGTTTTATCTTTTTTAAATAATTTATCCCAACCACTACCCCAAATAACTTTAATAACAAACCAACCAGCTCCAAAAAATATACTTTCTAATTCATTTATAATTTTTCCATTTCCTATAACAGGACCATCTAATCTTTGTAAATTACAATTTATAACAAAAACTAAATTATCCAATTTTTCTCTAGAAGCTATAATTATAGAACCTTTAGATTCAGGTTCATCCATTTCTCCATCTCCTAAAAAAGCATAAACCATCTGTTTAGATGTATCTTTTAATCCCCTATATTGTAAATATTTTAAAAATTTAGCTTGATAAATTGCACAAATAGGACCTAAACCCATAGATACAGTAGGAAACTGCCAAAAATTTGGTAATAATTTTGGATGAGGATAAGAAGGTAAACCATTTCCAAAAACTTCTTGTCTAAAATTATTTAATTGATCACATGATATTCTTCCTTCAATAAACGCTCTAGAATAAATTCCTGGAGAAATATGACCTTGAAAATAAACTAAATCTCCTCCATTTTTATTATTTCTTGCATTAAAAATATGATTAAAACAAACCTCATATAAAATTACAGAAGATTGAAAAGAAGATAAATGACCTCCTAAATCTAATTTTTTATTAGAAGCTTTAAGCACTATCATAATAGCATTCCAACGTACAGCAGAACAAATACGATTTTCTAAAACAATATCTCCAGGGTATTTTAATTCTTTATCAAAAGGAATAGTATTAATATAATCTGTAATAAATTTAATATCATAAATTTTATTATATTTATTTTTAATATTATTAATTAATTTATTAATTAAAAAAAAAGCCCTTTCTATATTATCATTAAAAATAACTGAATTTATAGATTCTAACCATTCATTAGTTTCTATAGGATCTATATCATTAGAAAAAAAATTACTCATCTTTAATATCCTAAATATATATAAAATTATTTCATTTACTTAATATATATATTGTTTATATTTTAAAAACAAATCATTAATAAATTAAAATTATATTTAATATTTATAAAAATTATCTATTATAAAAAAAATTATCACTTTTTAAAAATGATACATCAGTTTTTATCAAAAAAGAAATTAATTCATATTTAAAAGTTTTCAACATAGAAGTAAACATATAAAAAGATTCTTTAATATATTCTTGTTTTGGATCTTTTTGAGCATAAGATCTTAAATTAATATTTTGACGTAAATTTTCCATATTAATTAAATGATCTGTCCAAAAATCATCTAAAATTTTTATTATAAAAAATTTTTTAATTCTTTTAATATTTTTTAAACCAATTATTTTTTCTTTATAAAATAAATTTAAATTTGCATTAATAAATATATTTTTAAATAATTTTTTTTTAAAAATTTTAAAATTATAAGTTTGAATATTTAAAAAAACAATATTAAAATTTTTTTTTAGATATTTTTTAAAATTTAAAATATTTTTTTTTTTTTTATAAATATATTTATTAAAAAATTTATTAATGATACTATTTATAACATCATGTAAAATTTTATTAATAATATCATTAATATTTTTTGATTTTAATAAAAAATTTCTATATTTATAAATAACAATACGTTGTTTATTATAAATATTATCATAATCTAAAAGTTGTTTTCGCAAATCAAAATTTTTTTGTTCAATTTTATTTTGAGCTTTTTCAATAATTTTATTTATCCATGGATGTGTAATAAATTCACCAAAATTTATTCCTAAATTTCTAAAAAAAAACTTCATTTTATTTGAAATAAAAATTTTCATAAGCGAATCTTCTAAAGATAAATAAAATTGAGAAGATCCAACATCTCCTTGTCTTCCAGATCTACCCCTTAATTGATTATCTATTCTACGAGATTCATGACGCTCTGTTCCAATAACATGTAAACCTCCTACATTTAAAACAAATTTATTTTTTTTATCCCATTTTTTAATAAAACAACTACAATTATTTTTATTTTTTTTTTTTTTTTTACAACCACCTAAAATAATATCAATACCTCTTCCGGCAATATTTGTAGCTATTGTAACCGCTCCTATTTTTCCAGCTTGCGAAATAATATCTGCTTCTTTATCATGAAATTTAGCATTTAAAACATTATGTTTTATTCCTAAAATTTTTAACTTTTTAGAAATTATTTCAGATTGCTCAATAGATATTGTTCCTACTAGAACAGGTTGTTTAATTTTAACACAAGATAATATAGCAAAAATAATAGCATTAAATTTCTCTTTTTTAGTTAAATATACCAAATCTGGCATATCTTTCCTAATCATAGGTAAATTAGTAGGTATAATAACTGTATTTAAATTATAAACGAATAAAAACTCATAAAATTCTGTTTCAGCTGTACCTGTCATTCCACATAATTTTTTATATAACAAAAAATAATTTTGAAAAGTAATAGAAGCTAATAATTTATTTTCATTTTTAATATCAACATTTTCTTTAGCTTCAATAGATTGATGTAATCCATCTGACCAACGACGACCTATAGCTATTCTTCCAGTGTGCTCATCAACTATTATTATTTTTTTTTTTTTTACAATATAATCAACATTTTTAAAATATAAATAATGAGCTCTTAATAAAGATAAAATACAAGAAAATAAAAAAATATTAGAATTACTATATAATAAATATTTATTAGAAATAAAATTATATTTTATCAATAACCTTTCTATTTTTTTAAAACCTAATTCTGTTAAATATAATTGTTTATATTTTTTATTAATAATAAAATCTCCAAAAAAATTAATAACTTTTTCATTCTCATAACCTTGTAAAATTAATTTTGGTATAATAAATTTATTAATCTTTTTATAAAAAAAATTATTATTATTTAAAGAACCAGAAATAATTAAAGGGGTTCTTGCTTCATCTATTAATATCGAATCCACTTCATCAATTATTGCATAATTTAATGATCTTTGAACTTTATCTTTTTTAGAAAAAACCATATTATCTTTTAAATAATCAAAACCATATTCATTATTTGTAGCATAAGTAATATCTGCAGAATATGCTTTTCTTTTTTCTTCAATAGACATATTTGATAAATTTAAACCTACTTTTAAACCTAAAAATTCAAATAAAGGTTTATTTTTTTTTGCATCTCTTTTTGCTAAATAATCATTCATAGTAACTATATGAACACCTTTATTACTTAAAGCATTTAAATAAGCAGGTAAAGTAGAAGTTAAAGTTTTTCCTTCTCCAGTTTGCATTTCTGCAATACAATTTTTATGTAATACAATACCTCCAAGAATTTGAACATCAAAATGTCGCATTCCAAAAACTCTTTTACTTGCTTCTCTTACTGTTGCATAAGCTTCAGGTAATATATGATCTAAATTTTCACCATTATGTAATAATTTTTTAAAATAAACAGTTTTTTCTCTTAATTGTTTATTATTTAATTTTTCAAAATCAGATTCTATACTATTAATATAAGAAACAATTTTATTAAATTTTTTTAATATATAATCATTATTATTATAAAAAAAATTATTTAATATTTCTTTAAACATGTTAAATTCTCATATTTTTCTATAAAGTTAAAATATATTTAAATATAAATACATTTTAAAAATATAATTTTAAAAAAAAACATTAAAATTATTATCAAACTTAGGAAAATTAAAAATAGGAGGATAATAAACATGAAATAAATACAAACCAGAAGATGATGCTTTAAAAGACATTTTTTTTATTTTTATTTTTAATAAATTTTTAATATAAAATTTATCTTTTTTATATTTTCCTATATCAATTAAACAACCAACAATATTTCTTACCATATTATATAAAAAAGAATTAGCTATAATATCAATTATAACTAAAGAACCTAAACGATAAACATTAAAATAAATAACATTTCTATAATTACTTAAAGATTGACAACCTTTAGATTTAAAAGAAAAAAAATTATTTTCTCCAATTAAAAATTTACCAGAAAAATTCATCAAATCTATATCAAGTATATTATTAACATGTAATGATAAATTTTTAAAAATAGAAGTTCTATATTTTTTATTATATATAACATATTTATAATGTCTAAATAATGCACTATTTTTAGCATGAAAATAAAAAGGAACTTGCATAGCCCATTTGATAGAAATATCTTTTGGTAAATAAAAATTAGAACCTTTTACCCAATCTGAAATATTTCTTTTAGAATTAGTATAAAAATGTGCTATTTGACCAATACTATGAACACCAGAATCTGTTCTTCCAGAACCAAAAATTTTAACAGTATGTTTAGCAATAATAGACAAAACAGATTCAACATTTTCTTGTACAGTATTTCTAAATTTTTTTTGTTTTTGCCAACCATAAAAATTTTTACCATTATATTCAATACATAAAGCAATTTTTATTTTATCCATAAAATAACTCATAATAATTAATTTCTAAATATTTATTATTAAAAATATAAATTAAAACCTTAATTTAGCAATATAAGGTAAATTTCTATAATATTGAGAATAATCAATACCATATCCAACAAAAAAATCATTTGAAACAGAAAAACCAAAATAATCAATATTAATATTTACATTTCTTGCATTAGATTTATACAACAAAGTACAAATAGATAAAGAACGAGGTTTTCTTAATTTTAAAATTTCTAATACTTTAAATAAAGTTTTTCCTGAATCTATAATATCTTCAACAATTAAAACATTTTTATTAAAAATATCTTCATTTAAATCTTTTAATATTTTTACATCTCCAGAAGAATATTTATTATTTCCATAACTAGAAATAGTCATAAAATCAATTTTATGATTAATATTAATATTTCTACACAAATCAGCAATAAAAATAAAAGAACCTCGCAATAAACCAACTAAAATCATATTTTGTTGACTATTTTGATAATTACTAGTAATTTGTTTTCCTAATTCAATAACACGTTTATAAATCTTCTTTTTAGAAATTACTATTTGAATAGAATTTTTCATAATGTTTACTAATAAATTATATTATAAAAGCTTTAAAATTTATTATTATATAATTTTATTAAAATATTTTAAAATAAATCTTAATAAAATATTTTAACATCAATTAAAATAAATAACTATATTATATATTAAGGAAAAATAATGAAAATATTAAAGTTTGGAGGAACATCTTTATCTAATGGAAAAAAATTTTTACACATAAAAAAAATAATAAAAAAAAAAATAAAAAAAAATAAACTTGGAATAGTATTATCAGCTCCTGAAAAAATAACTAATTATTTAGATAAAATAATAAAAACATGTAAAAAAAAAAAAAATTTTATTACATATATAAATAATATTAATAATATTATTATTAATATTATAAAACATATAAAAATAAAAAAAAAAAACTTTTTAAAAAAAAAAATAATAAAATTTATTAAAATAGAAATAAAACATTTAAAAAAAATATTTAAAAATATATATAAATTTAAAAAATGCCCAAAAAAAATATATTCATATATATTATCTAAAGGAGAAAACTTTTCAATAAATATTATGTATTTATTACTAAAATCAAAAAAAAATAATATTACTATTATCGATCCAGTTAAAAAAATATCTTGCAAAGGAAACCATATTGAATCCATTGCAAATATAAAAAAATCTTCTAAAAAATTTAAAAAAATAAATATAAAAAATAAAAATATAATTTTAATGCCTGGTTTTATAGCTGGTAACAAAAAAAAAGAAATGATATTATTAGGAAGAAACGGATCTGACTACTCTGCTTCTATTTTAACAGCTTGTTTAAAAGCAAAATGTTGTGAAATTTGGACTGATGTAAATGGAATATACACTAGTGATCCAAAAAAAATAAAAAAAACAAATTTAATATCATCAATGAACTATAAAGAAGCTATAGAATTATCTTATTTTGGTGCAAAAATATTACATCAAAAAACAATTCAACCAATTTACAATTTAAATATTCCTTGTGTTATCAAAAATACTTTAAATATAAATTCAAAAGGAACATTAATTAGTAATAATAAAATAATAAATAAAAAAAATAAAAAAAAAATTAAAGGTGTTACATATCTTAACAACATATTTCAATTAAAAATAAAACAAAAAAATAAAAAAAAAATAATTAAAATATTAAAAGAAATATTATTATTTTTAAATAAATTTAATATTTGGTCAATATTATCAACAAAAAAAAATAACACAAAAAATATAATATTTTATATCAAAAAAAAAGATCTTAATCTAACAAAAAATTTTCTTATTAAAAAAATAAAAATTAAAAAAAAAAAAATAAAAATAAATAATAATTTATCTATAATATCAATTATAGGTTATAATTTAAATAAAAAAAAAAATATTTATACAAAAATTTTAAATTCTTTATTAAATATAAATAATAAAATTATACATATAATTCAAGAATCATCAAAATATTCAATATCATTTATAATTAAAAAAAAATACACAATAAAAATTACTCAAAAAATACATAATTCATTATTTAATAAAAAAAAAATATTAGAAATATTTTTAATAGGAGTAGGAGGAGTAGGAAGCGCTTTATTAAAACAAATTAAAAAACAAAAAAAAAAAATTAAAAAAAAAAAAATTAAAATTAAAATATACTGTATCGCAAATTCAAAAAAAATATTAATAAATAAAAAAAAATTAAAATTAAATAATTGGAAAAAAAAACTTTTACAATCTAAAAAAAAATTTAAATTAAAAAAAATAATAAAATTTAAAAAAAAAAAAAATTTTTTAAACCCTGTAATAATAGATTGCACTTCTAGTGATTCACTATCTAAAAAATATAAAAAATTAGCAAAAAAAAAATTTAATATAATTACATCAAATAAAACTTTTAACACATTTAGTATAAAAAATTATAATAAAATTAGAAAAATTACAAAAAAAAACAAAAAAAAATTTTTATATGAAACAAATGTAGGAGCTGGTTTACCGATCATAGAAACCGTAAAAAACTTAATGCAAGTAGGAAACAAAATAAAAAAAATTACAGGAATTTTATCAGGTTCACTATCTTACATTTTTGGAAAATTAAATAATAAAATAACAATATCTAAAGCAACTAAAATGGCAATAAAAATGGGATTTACAGAACCAAATCCTAAAGATGATTTATTAGGAATTGATGTATCTAGAAAAATATTAATTTTAGCAAGAGAAATAGGTTATAAAATAGAATTAAAAGATATAAATATCCAACCAATATTACCAAAAAAATTTCATAAAATTAAAAAAAAAAAAGAATTTATGAAAAAATTACCAAAATTAGATAAATATTTCTTAAAATTATTTAAAAAAACAAAAAAAGAAAAAAAAGTATTACGTTATGTAGGAACTATTAAATCAAATGGAAAATGTTATATAAAATTAAAAAAAATAAAAAAAAAAAACCCTTTATATACAGTTAAAAATGGAGAAAATGCATTAGCATTTTATAGTAAATATTATAACCCTATCCCTTTAGTAATTAAAGGTTACGGAGCAGGAAATAATGTAACAGCTTCTGGAATTTTTAATGATTTATTAAAAATATTATCATAAAAGGAAAAAAAATGATAAAAATTTACGCTCCTGCTTCAATTGGAAATATTAATGTTGGATTTGATATTTTAGGTGTCGCTATAAAACCAATCGATGGAACATTATTAGGAGATATTGTAACAATTAAAAATTCAAAAAAATTTAATTTAATAATTACTGGAAAATTTTCTTATCAATTACCAAAAAATATATTTAAAAATATTATTTGGAAAGCTTGGAAATTATTTTGTAAAAAAATTAAAAAAAAAATAAATATAAAAATGATATTAAAAAAAAATATGCCTATTGGTTCTGGATTAGGATCTAGTGCATGTTCTATAGTATCTAGTTTACATGCAATAAATATATTTTGTAAAAAACCACTAAATAATAACCAATTATTAAATCTTATGGGAAATTTAGAAGGAAAAATATCAGGAAGTATACATTATGATAATGTAGCTCCATCATATTTAGGAGGAATGCAATTAATAATTAATGAAATGAATATTATTAGTCAAAATATTCCAACTTTTAAAAAATGGTTATGGATAATAGCTTGGCCAGGAACAAAAGTTTCTACTGAAAAATCAAGATCAATATTACCAAAAAAATATAAAAAAAATATTTTTATAAAACAAAATAAATACTTAGCAAGCTTTATTCACGCTTCATATACTATGCAAGAAAAATTAGCAATTAAAGTATTAAAAGATATAATAGCAGAACCTTATAGAATAAATTTATTACCAAAATTTAAAAAATCAAAAAAAAAAATAAAAAAAATAGGAGCATTAAAATGCGGAATATCAGGATCTGGTCCTAGTTTATTTGCTATATGTAATAATATTAATACAGCAAAAAAAATAAAAAAATGGTTAAAAAAAAATTATTTACAAAACAAAAAAGGATTTGTTCATATTTGTAATTTAGATATTAAAGGATCAAGAATAATATGAAATTATATAATTTAAAAAAAAAAAAAGAAAAAGTAAGCTTCGCTAAAGCAGTAAAATTAGGACTAGGATTTAATCAAGGTCTATTTTTTCCAAATAAACTACCTAAAATAAAAAAAAAATATCTAAAAGAACTATTAAAAATGAATTTCATTAAAAGAAGTACAAAAATATTATCAATGTTTATCGGAAAAGAAATACCATATAACAATCTTAAAAAATATGTAAAAAAAGCATTTTATTTTAAAGGTCCAAAAATTGTTCCTGTTACAAATAATATATCTTGCTTGGAATTATTCCACGGTCCTACTTTAGCATTTAAAGATTTTGGAGCAAGATTTATGGCTCAAATATTATCTTATTTAAATAATGGAAATGAATTAGTAACAATATTAACTGCAACTTCAGGTGATACAGGAGCTGCAGTAGCACATGCATTTTATAAAATGAAAAATGTAAAAATTGTTATATTATATCCAAAAAATAAAATAAGTGTTTTACAAGAAAAATTATTTTGTACGTTAGGTGAAAATATAAAAACAATAGCTATAAAAGGAAGTTTTGATGATTGTCAAACATTAGTAAAACAAGCTTTTAATGATAAAAAATTAAAAAAAAAAAAAGGATTAAATTCAGCAAATTCTATAAATATTAGTAGATTATTAGCACAAATTTGTTATTATTTCGAAGCTTTTGCATTAATTCCAAAAAAATATAAAAAAAATCTTGTAATTTCTGTTCCATGTGGAAATTTTGGAAATTTAACAGCAGGTTTATTATCAAAATCATTAGGATTACCTATAAAATCTTTTATAGCAGCAACAAATACTAATGATACAATCCCTAGATTTTTAAAAACAAAAAAATGGGACCCAAAAAAAACTATATCAACCATTTCTAATGCAATGGATATTAGCCAACCAAACAATTGGCCTAGAGTAGAAGAATTATTTAAAAGAAAAAAATGGTCTTTAAAAAAACTAGGATATGGAAGCGTAAACGATAAAATTACTATCAAAACATTAAAAAAACTTAAAAAAAAAAAATATATTTCTGAACCTCATGCAGCAATAGCTTATAAATTATTAAAAAATCAAATAACCAAAAAACAATATGGATTATTTTTAGGAACAGCACATCCAGCAAAATTCAAAAATACTATAGAAAAAATATTAAATGTTAAAATAAAATTACCTATTGAACTTAAAAATAGAGCTAATTTAAATTCACTATCATATGAAATGAAACCAAATTTTAAAAAATTAAGAAAATTTTTATTAGAAAAATAAAATAAATTTATTATTAATAATAGAGAAAAATATAACTATTTTTCTCTATAAAATTTTAAACATTAAATAAAAAATTTAAAATATCACCATCTTTTACAATATAATTTTTACCTTCTATTCTTATTTTTCCAGCTAATCTTAAATTATTTTCATTTTTATAAAAAATAAAATCCTTATATGAAATAACTTTAACTCTTATAAAACCTACACTAAAATCAGTATGTATTATCCTTGCAACGTTTACAGCAGTGCTATTTTTTAAAAAAGACCAAGATTTAGATTCTTTTTTTCCAACAGTAAAAAAAGTATTTAAATTTAATAAAACAAAACATTTTTGAATCAAATTTAAAAAATATTTATTTTCTTTAATTTTATTTTTTATAACAATATCTTTTTTAAAAACATCTAAATAAACAGGAAGAATTAATTTTTTATCAATATCAATAAAATTTTTTAATGTATTTAAAAAAATATTATTATTTTCATAATAATTAAAATTTAATAAATAAAACATAGGTTTTATAGTTAAAAAATTATAATTAGATAAAATATTATTTTCCTCATCATTTAAAAAAAATCTTTTAAAAATATCTTTTTTCTTTAAAAAAATAATAAATTTATTTAAAATATTAAAATGTTTTAAATAAATTTCATTAGAAAAAAATTTTTTTTTATTTAAATTATTTAAAATCCTTTCACAAAGAACATAATCAGAATTAAATAATTCCGTATTAATAATTTTTATATCTCTTAAAGGATCAACTACCCCATTAACATGAATAATATTATTATCATTAAAACACCTAACAACATGTATAATAACATTAACATTTTTTATATTATTTAAAAATTTATTTCCCAACCCCTCTCCTTTTGAAGCTCCTTTAACTAAACCTGCAATATCTATAAACTTTATATAACTATAAATAATTTTTTTAGAATTAAAAATTTTAGCAAGAATATTCAATCTAGAATCAATATAAGGAACAATTCCGATATTAGATTTAATAGTACAAAATGGAAAATTTAAAGCTGGAACATTTAATTTAGTTAAATTATTAAATAATGTAGATTTACCAACATTAGGTAAACCTACTAAACCACATTTTAAATTCATAATTTATCACTTATTTTAAAAAACTAAAATACATTAATTTTATTTAAAAATAATTTATTAATATATGATATATTAATATTTTTAATAAAAACTTTAATAAAAGAAATAGAAAAATTAATAATATTAATAATTTTTTTTTTATCTTGAATAGAAGGGGAAGATAAAACATATGAAGATATTTTGTTACAATTATTAGGTCTTCCAATTCCAATAGATAATCTATAAAATTTTTTTTTTTTAAAAAAATTAAAAATACTTTTTAAACCATTATGACCATTATGACCAAAACCATATCGAAATTTAATTTCTCCAGGTAATAAATCCAATTCATCATGTATTATTAAAATATTTTTATAACTAATATTATAAAAAGAAAGTAAAGAAAAAATATACTTTCCATTTAAATTCATAAAAAAATTAGGTATAAAAACATAAATATATTCATCAAAAAATTTAATTTTTCCTAAATAACCTTTAAATTTATTTTTTTTTTTTAAAGAAATTAAATATTTCTTTGATAAAATTTTTATATACCAAGAACCAACATTATGACGAGTATCATAATATTTATTTATAGGATTAGATAATCCTATAATAATTTTAAAAAAATTCATTATATTCCTTATTTTTATATAAAATTAATACATTTTAATATATTTATAAAATAAATAAATGTACTAAAATAATTTTAAAAAAAAAATTAAATAGATTTTATAAAAAAAGACGAAATTTTAGACCAATTAATTATATTCCAAAAAGCATTAACATAATCTATTCTATTATTTTTGTATTTTAAATAATAAGCATGCTCCCAAAGATCTAATCCGATAATAGGAATACCAGAAACTCCTGCAATATTCTTACCCATTAAAGGATTATCTTGATTAGAAGTAGAAACTATACATAATTTATTTTTATTTAAAACTAACCAAACCCAACCCGATCCAAATTTAGAAATCGAAATTTCTGTAAATTTTTTTTTAAATTCTTCTAAACTTCCAAAAATTTTATTTATAGAAATTTTCAATTCTATAGAAATTTCAGATTTTCCTAATTCAAATTGTTTCCAAAAAAAACTATGATTTACATGACCACCTACATTATTTCTTACAGAATCTCTGATAGAAAAAGGAATTTTTTTTAAATTTATTAAAATATAATTTTCTGAACATTTTGAAAAATTTGTATCTTTTAATAAAAAATTTGCATTATCAACATATTTTTGATGATGTTTTGTATGATGTATTTTCATAGTTTCTTTGTCAATATAAGGTTCTAAAGCGTCATATTTATATTGTAATTTTGGTAATATATAACTCATAACGAATTAATCCTTTTAAAATATTTTTTTAAAAAATAATAATTTATAATTAATTAATTTGATATTATATTAAATAAAATGTTTTATAATAATAAAAAAAAAATATTTAATAAATATTCTATCAATAAAAGATTTAGAAAATTTTTACCAGTAGTTATAGACATAGAAACATCTGGGTTAGATCCAAAAAATAATGCATTATTAGAAATAACTATAATAACATTAAAAATAAATAATAAAGGTTTATTAAAAAAAGATGAAATATTTAATTTTCACATCAAACCATTTAAAAATTCTATTTTAAAAAAAAAATCTTTAAAAATTAATAAAATTGATCCCTTTCATCCATTAAGATGTGCTATAAGCGAAAAAGAAGCATTAATATCTATATTACAAATAATAAACAATGAAATAAAAGAAAAAAAATGTAACAAAGCAATTTTAGTTGGTCATAATGTAAATTTTGATCATAATTTTTTAATGCAATTAATTAAAAGAAATAAAATTAAAAAACATCCATTTCATACTTTTACAACATTTGACACAGCAACATTAAGTGCCTTAATAGTAGGACAAACAGTATTATCAAAATCATGCAAAGCAATGAAAATAAAATTTAATTATTTAAAAGCTCATTCATCATTATACGATGCTATAAAAACTTCTGATTTATTTTGTAAAATTATTAATTTACAAAAACAATCATTATTTTAAAATAATGATTGCATAAAAAATTTATTTTAATTTACTTTAGAAATAATTTTTTTTAATTCTCCATTATTAAACATTTCCACTATAATATCACAACCACCGATTAAAACACCATTAATCCATAATTGAGGAAAAGTAGGCCAATTAGAATATTTAGGTAAAAATTTTCTAATTTTTTCATTTTTTAAAACATCCACATAAGAAAATTTTTTTTTATAAGATAATAATATTTTTACTGCTCTCGCAGAAAATCCACAATTTGGCATATCAGGAGAACCTTTCATATATATAATAATAGAATTATTATTAATTTGTTTTTTAATTTTATCAAAAATTTTCATAATTTTTCCTTTTTTATTAAAAAATTTATATTATAAAATAATTATATAATTAATTTACATTATATTATAATATGATATAATATTTTAAGGGGCTGATTATGGATTTGACAAAATATATAAAAACTTTAGTGCATGTCGAGGTTCGGTTGGACTCGTTAAAAACCGAAAAATATTTGCAAAAGAAAAAACATACGCTTTAGCAGCTTAAAAACTGTAATAAAGATCTATATTATTAATAATTTTACTTTTTTAAAAAAAATAACATAGAAAATAAAAAATATAAAAAGTATCTAAAATATTTCATAAGTATTTTAGAATAAAATTCAATTATGATATAATATTTATTATTTGTTTATTTATAATAAATATCAAAAAAAAAAAAAATAAACTAAACATGTAGTACTAAGTATTAAATATTTTTTGGACGCGGGTTCGAATCCCGCCAGCTCCAAAAAAAAACATAATAATCAAAAAAATTTTTTTGACCAATTTAATTTAACATTTAATACATCATAATAATTATAACAAAGAGGATGAACTAAAGATAATTTTAATTTACTTTTAGAAATAAAAATTATATCATTTTTTTTAATTGGAATAACAACATTTCCATCTAAACTAATTTTTAATTTTCCTTTAACATCTTTAAATTTTATATAAATAATATTATTATTATTAATAACCAAAGGTCTAACTGATAAAGTATGAGCAAACATCGGTAATAAAATTATTACATCTAATGAAGTTTCTACAATTGGACCTCCAGCAGATAAAGCATATCCAGTAGAACCAGTAGGAGTAGAAATTATTAATCCATCTGATCGTTGCGAAAAAGCAAATTTTCCATTAATAAAAATATCAAATTCAAACATATTAGTAACTTTTTCCGGATGTATTACTATTTCATTAATTGCAATATCTTTATTAAGAATAATATTTTTTCTATATACTTTAACTTCCAATAAAAAACGTTTTTCTATTTTAAATTTTCCAGATAAAATTTTCAATATTGTTTTAAATATATTATTATAATTTAAATCTGTTAAAAATCCAAAATTACCTCTATTAATTCCTATAATAAATGTTTTATAAGAAGATAATACTCTACCAGCTCTTAAAATATTTCCATCCCCACCAATAACTATAGCCAAATCGCAATATTTTCCAATATCTGACAAAGATAAAACCATAGGATTAATTAAAAACAATTTTTTAACAAGATTATTTTCTATAAATACATTATAACCTTTTTTATGTAACCAAAAATAAAGCAATTCATGAGTCACAAAAGAACTTTTAAATCTTGGTATTCCAACAATACCAATATTATTAAAATATTTTTTCATTTTTATTTACAACCATTTATTTTAAAAATAAAATAATTTTATATTTATTTACTCTTGAAAGAAATACTATAAATACATATAATAAACAATTATTAATTTTTTTTTAAAAAAAAATATGAAAAAATCTGAAGATATAAAAATAAAAATAGAAAAAAAAATAAATAAAATAAAAATAAAAGAAAAAAAAATAAAAAAAAAAATAAACAAAATAAAAAAAAAAAAAAAAGAAATACATTTAAGAGAACAAGCTAAAATAGAAAACATTAAAAAAAAAATAAATGAAAATAAAAAAATAATATGTAATAAAAATTTAAAATTTTTTATTATAAAACTAATACCAATTATTGATTATATAGAAGACTCTATAAAATTTTTAAAAAAAATAAATAAAACAAATAAAAATACAAAAAAAGGATTATCTTTAATATTTAAATCTATCCTAAATACAATAAAAAAATTCAATGTAAAAATAATAAACAAAAAAAAAAATAAATTTAAAAATTATATAAAAACAATTAAAAATAAAAATAAAAAAAATAATAAAATAAGTATAATAAAAAAAGGATATATATTACAAAAAAAAATATTAAGAAAAGCTATAATAAAAAAATAAAATTAAATAAATTTCAAAACATTTTACATTTTCTTTTATTATTACCAATAATATGTTAAAATAATAAATATAATTTTAAATAAAATTTATTTCAATAATAAAATTATTAAGGAAATAAAAATGATTTTAGTAGCTCATAACGCTCCCAATTTCATTTCACCAGCAGTATTAAAAAATGGAAAAATAGTTGAAAATTTTAATTTTTTAAAAAATATTTCAAATAAAATGGCAATTTTATTTTTTTGGCCAATGGATTTTACTTTTGTATGTCCTTCTGAAATAATTTCATTTAATAAATTATACGGTGAATTTGAAAAAAGAAATGTAGAAATTATAGGAGTATCAATTGATTCTGTATATGTTCATAACGCTTGGAGAAATACTCCTATTCAAAACGGAGGAATAGGAAAAATAAAATTTACTATGGTTTCAGATATAAAAAGAGAAATACAACAATTATATGGAGTAGAACATCCACACAATGGAGTTTCATTAAGAGCTTCATTTATAATAGATAATAAAAAAATTATAAGACACGAAAGCATTAATGATCTTCCATTAGGAAGAAATATAAAAGATCTAATAAGAATTATAGATTCTATACAATTTCATGAAAATTCAGGAAATGTATGCCCAGCAAATTGGAAAAAAGGAAAAAAAGGAATAAAAGCTACTCCCGAAGGAATAGCAAAATATTTAAGTAAAAATTAATAAATATAAAAATAAAAGAAAATCTATTTTAAAAAAAAAATATTAAATTACATTAAAATTAAAAAATTTTAATGTAATTTAATATACAAAATTTTATTAAAAAAAATTATAAATATTCATCATTATCATCTGAATTAATATTATCAAAACTTTCTGAATTCTCTAAATCATTTAAATTTTCTGGAATTAAAAAATCATTATTATATTGAGATGAATTTTCTTCTTCATTAATAACATATTTATTAAAATCATTATCTATATTCTCTGAAGGAGATTTTAATGATTCAGAATTATTTTCAGTATTAAAAATTTCTGAAGGAGACTTATTATTATTAAAAAGATTCATTAACATATTCGCAGAAACAACACCTCCAGCAACACCAATTGCAGTTTGTAATGCATTTTTTAAAAATCCACCAGTACCATTATGATAAGAATTATCATGTTTATTTAAATTATTATTTTCAAAATTTTTATTTACACAATCTTTTTTATTTAAATCATTTTCTTTAATTTTTTTTTTATTAAACAAATTTGATAAAAACCCATTAGATTTATTTTTAGAATAAATTTCTTTTTTATAATTTTTAATAATATTTTCTAATTTATTTATTTTATTATATAAAGATTGCATTGCTGATTCTTGTATTAATATTGTTTGAGTCATATAATAAGGAGCATTACATTGCTTTTTAATTATATCTTTAATTAATATATTAACTTCTGAATCTATTTTAACATTTTTTAATTCTATATCTTTTAATCTTAAAAATAAATTTTTAATCAATTTTTTTTCTTTATTTTCCATAATTTTTCCTTATAAAAATTTTAATTACAAAAATAATTATATATATAAAATATATTACTAAATATAATTTTCAATATATATTTTATTTTTTAAAAATATAATAAAATTAAAATATAAAATAATATTTTATAAAAAAAATATTTTTTAATAAATTATAAAGAGATAAAAATGAAAAAAAATAAAAAAAAAAATAAAAAAATATATATAGAAAAAGAACTTAAAAAATCTTATTTAGATTATGCAATGTCTGTAATAGTTGGAAGAGCATTACCTGATGTAAGAGATGGTCTTAAACCAGTACATAGAAGAATATTATATGCTATGAAAATTTTAGGAAATGAATGGAACAAACCATATAAAAAATCTGCTAGAATAGTAGGAGATGTTATTGGAAAATATCACCCTCATGGAGATTCAGCAGTTTATGAAACAATAGTTAGAATGGCTCAAATATTTTCCTTAAGATACACATTAATAGATGGACAAGGAAATTTTGGTTCTGTAGATGGAGATTCAGCAGCTGCGATGAGATACACTGAAATTAGAATGTCAAAAATATCTCAAGAGCTTTTAAAAGATTTAGATAAAAAAACTGTAAAATTTATACCTAACTATGATAATAATGAAACAATACCAGAAATTTTACCATCTACAATACCAAATATTTTAATAAATGGATCATCTGGAATTGCTGTTGGAATGGCAACAAATATACCTCCTCATAATTTAAAAGAAATAATAAATGGTTTATTAGCATATATAAAAAACAAAAAAATTAGTTTAAAAAAACTAATGCGTTATATACCAGGACCAGATTTTCCAACATTTGGAATTATTAATGGTAATAAAGGAATTAAAAAAGCATATAAAACTGGAAAAGGTAAAATAAAAATTAGGGCTAAAAGTAAAATAAAAATAAAAAAAAATAAAAAACAATCAATAATAATTTATCAATTACCTTATCAAGTAAATAAATCAAAACTAATAGAAAAAATAGCAGAACTAATAAAAAATAAAAAAATAGAAGGAATTAAAGCTTTAAGAGATGAATCAGATAAAGATGGAATGAGAATTGTTATAGAAACTAAAAAAGATGCAATATCAGAAATAATATTAAATAAATTATATCTTATGACAAAATTACAAATATCATTTGGAATAAACATGGTTGCATTATGTAACGGAAAACCAAAAATTCTTTCCTTAAAAAATATTTTATATCATTTTTTAAAACATAGAAAAAAAATCATAAAAAAAAAAACAATTTTTAAATTAAAAAAAGCAAAAAAAAAAATACATATTTTAAAAGGATTAATTATAGCATTAGAAAATATAAAAAAAATTATAAAAAT
Source organism: Buchnera aphidicola (Greenidea ficicola) (assembly GCF_039386055.1). GTDB lineage: Bacteria > Pseudomonadota > Gammaproteobacteria > Enterobacterales > Enterobacteriaceae > Buchnera_K > Buchnera_K aphidicola_A. Next base: position 127,349 of record NZ_CP135012.1, on the reverse strand, counting down.
TATTCAAAATACAAAAAAAATAAAAAAAATTAAAAATAAAATAAAAAAAAAAAAATGGAAAATAAAAAAAAAAAATAAAAAATACAAACTTACTAAAAAACAAATAAAATCTATTTTAAATTTGAAATTAAATAAATTAAATAATATAGAAAAAAAAAATATTATTAAAAAAAAAATATACATCTCAAAAAAAATTAAAAATCTTTTAAAAATTTTAAATAAACCAAAAAATCTTATTAAAGTAATAAAAAAAGAATTAATAAAAATAAAAAATAATTTTAAAGATAAAAGAAGAACAAAAATAAATATTAAAAAATATAATCTTAAAATAGAAGATATTATAACAAAAGAAGATGTAATAGTTACATTATCAAATTCAGGATATGTAAAATATCAACCTTTATCAGATTATGAAGCCCAAAAAAGAGGAGGTAAAGGAAAATTAGCAACAAAAATAAAAGAAAAAGATTTTATAGAAAGCTTATTAGTAACAAATACACACGATTTAATTTTATGTTTTTCTACCAAAGGTATTATATATTGGATGAAAGTTTACCAATTACCTGAAGCAAGCAGAAACACAAAAGGAAAACCAATAGTTAATTTATTACCATTAAATAAAAATGAAAGAATAACTACTATTTTACCATTAAAAAAATTTAATAACAAAATAAATATATTTATGGCAACCGCTCAAGGGTTAGTTAAAAAAACTTCATTAAAAGAATTTAATAAACCAAGAAATAAAGGAATAATAGCAATTAATTTAAACAACAATGATGAATTAATTGGAGTTTCTTTAACAAATGGTAATAATAACATTATGTTATTTACAAAAAAAGGAAAAGTTGTTCATTTTTCTGAAAAATCTGTTAGAAACATGGGAAGAAATACATCTGGAATTAAAGGAATCAAAATAAACAAAAATGATAGAGTAGTTTCATTAGTAATTCCAAAAAATAAAGGAAACATATTAACAGTAACAGAAAAAGGATATGGTAAACAAACTAAAATGAAAGAATTTCCAATAAAATCTAGATCCACTAAAGGAATAATCTCTATTAAAATAACAAAAAAAAACGGAATATTAATTGGAGCAATTGAAGCAAAAAAAAAAGATGAAATAATGATGATTACTAATTCAGGAACTTTAGTAAGAACAAGAGTATCAGAAATAGCAACATTAAAAAGAAACACACAAGGAGTAATATTAATTAGAACTAATAAAAAATCTAAAGTAGCAGCTTTACAAAAAACAAATAAAAAAATATATTATTAAATAAATTTAATATATTTAAAATTTAAAATAAAAAAAAATAATATGATTAAAAAAATTTTTTTTGTTATAAAAAAAAATGGTAAAAAAGAAAAAATAAACTTAAATAAAATTATAAAAATTTTAAATTTTGCTAAAGAAGGTTTAGAAAATATATCAATAAAAAAAATAATAAAAAATTCAAAACTATATTTTTATAATTTTATTAAAACTTCAAAAATACAAAAAACTATTATAAAAATATCTTCAGATTTAATTACTGTAAAAAGACCAGATTATCAATATATGGCTTCTAGATTATTAACATTTTATATAAGAAAGAAAGCATATGGAAAATTCACTCCTCCAAAATTATATAAACACGTAAAAAAAATGATTAAATTAAAAAAATATGATAAAAATTTATTAAAAATATATAATAAAAAAGAATATAAAAAAATGGATTCTTTTGTAGATCATTGGAGAGATATGAATTTTTCATATACCGCAGTAAAACAATTAGAAGGAAAATATTTAATAAAAGATAGAATCAATAATAAAATATATGAAAGTGCTCAATTTTTATACATTATGATTTCTGCTTGTTTATTTTCTGAATACCCTAAAAAAAAAAGAATGTATTATATTAAAAAATTTTACAATTCTATATCAACTTTTAAAATTTCTTTACCAACTCCAATTATGTCTGGAGTGAGAACTCCAACAAGACAATTCAGCTCTTGTGTATTAATTGAATGCGATGATACTTTAAATTCTATTAATGCTACTGCAAGTAGCATTGTAAAATATGTTTCTCAAAGAGCAGGAATTGGAGTAAATGTAGGAAAAATTAGAGCTTTAGGAAGTCCTATAAGAAATGGTGAAGCATTTCATACAGGTTGTATACCATTTTATAAATATTTTCAATCAGCAATAAAATCTTGTTCTCAAGGAGGTATAAGAGGAGGTGCAGCAACATTATTTTATCCAATATGGCATTTAGAAATTGAAGATTTAATAATTTTAAAAAATAACAGAGGAATAGAAGAAAATAGAGTAAGACATATAGATTATGGATTACAAATTAATAAATTATTTTATCAAAGACTAATAAAAAATAAAAAAATAACTTTATTTAGCCCTTCAGATACACCAAAATTATATAAATATTTCTTCTCAAATCAAAAAAAATTTAAAAAATTATATAAAAATTATGAAAAAAATAAAAAAATAAGAAAAAAAAAAATTAAAGCAATAGAATTATTTTCATTAATTATGCAAGAAAGAACATCAACTGGAAGAATATATATACAAAATATAGATCATTGTAACGAACACGGACCATTTAACCCAAAAATAGCTCCTATCAAGCAATCTAATTTATGTTTAGAAATCACTTTACCAACAAGTCCACTAAATGATATAAATGATGAAAAAGGTGAAATTGCATTATGTACTTTATCTGCAATAAATTTAGGAATTATAAAAGATTTAAATGAATTATCTGAATTAACAGAATTAACAGTAAGAGCGTTAGATGCTTTATTAGATTATCAAAATTATCCAATTTTATCAGCAAAAAAAGGGACAATGAATAGAAGATCATTAGGAATTGGAGTAATTAATTTTGCATATTACTTAGCAAAAAACAATATGAAATATTCTGACAATAGCGCAAATGCATTAACACATAAAACTTTTGAAGCTTTACAATATTATTTATTAAAAGCATCATGTAAATTATCTAAAGAAAAAGGACCTTGTCCATTATTTAAAGAAACAAAATACTCTATGGGAATATTACCAATTGATACATATAAAAAAGATATTGATACATTTTGCAAAGAACCATTATATTTAAATTGGGAAAAATTAAGAAAAAAAATTAAAAAATATGGATTAAGGAATTCAACATTATCTTCTTTAATGCCATCAGAAACATCTTCACAAATTTCAAACTCTACAAATGGAATTGAACCACCAAGAGATTCCATAACAATAAAAGCATCAAAAGATGGAATGCTAAAACAAATAGTACCTGATTTAAAATCATTAAAAAATAATTATGAATTTCTTTGGAATATACCAAACAATAAAGGATATTTAAAATTAGTTGGAATTATGCAAAAATTTATTGATCAATCTATATCAACAAATACAAATTATGATCCTAGTAAATTTGAAAAAGGAAAAATTCCTATGAAAATATTATTAAAAGATCTTCTTTTTTCTTATAAATTAGGAATAAAAACTTTATATTATCAAAATACAAGAGATGGTGCAAAAGATTTACAAAGCAATATTAAAATAAAATTTGAAAAAGAAGATGATTGTAATAGCGGAGCTTGTAAAATATAAATAATTAAATTAATATGTTTATTATAATATTAAATATTATAATTTTAGGAAAAAAAATGACATATACTACTTTTTCAAAAAAAAATAATAACCAATTAAAAGAACCTATGTTTTTTGGACAATCAGTAAATATAGCAAGATACGATCAACAAAAATATGGAATTTTCGAAAAATTAATAGAAAAACAACTATCATTTTTTTGGAGACCTGAAGAAATAGATCTTTCTAAAGATAGAACAGAATTTAAAAATCTTTCTGATAATGAAAAACATATTTTTTTAAGCAATTTAAAATATCAAACCTTATTAGATTCAATACAAGGAAGAAGTCCAAATATAGCATTATTACCTATAGTTTCTATACCAGAATTAGAAACCTGGATAGAAACTTGGTCATTTTCAGAAACGATACATTCAAGATCATACACTCATATCATAAGAAATATAGTAAATAACCCAAAAAAAATTTTTGATAATATTATAAATAATAAAGCTATTTATTCTAGAGCTAAAGATATATCTAAATATTATGATAAATTAATAAAAATGACAAATCAATGGCATTTATTTGGAGAAGGAGAACATATAATTAATGGTAAAAAAATAAATATAAAATTAAATAAATTAAAAAAAGCTTTATATTTATGTTTAATAAGTGTAAACGCTTTAGAAGCAATACGTTTTTATGTAAGTTTTGCTTGTTCTTTTGCTTTTTCAGAAAGAAAATTAATGGAAGGAAATTCTAAAATAATAAGATTAATAGCAAGAGATGAAGCATTACATTTAAATGGAACACAACATATGATACATTTATTAGAAAAAGATGATAATTCATATGATATGAAAAAAATTATTAAAGATTCTTCTTTTGAAGCAACTCAAATATTTTTAAACGCAGCAAATCAAGAAAAAAAATGGGCTCATTATTTATTTAAAAACGGATCTATGTTAGGACTAAATAAAAAAGTTTTATGTAAATATATTGAATATATTACCAATATAAGAATGCAATCAATAGGATTAAAAATTCCTTTTTCAATAAAAAAAAATCCAATACCTTGGATAAATTCATGGTTAGTATCAGATAATGTACAAAATGCACCACAAGAAGTAGAAATAAGCTCATACTTGATAGGACAAATAGATTCTGAAATTCAAGAAAATGAATTTAATAATTTTATTTTATAAAAATTTTATGAAAATAATTACATTAATATACAAAAAAAAAATTAAAAAAATATATTATAAAAAAAAAAAAACTCTATTAAATTTACTTAAAAAAAATAAAATAAACACAATATATCAATGTTGTGAAGGGTATTGTGGAATATGCAGAATAATATTAATTAAAGGAAAAATAAAATATTTAAAAAAAAAAAATTTAGTTTTATTAAATAAAAAAGAAATTTTAACATGTTGTTGTATACCTAAAACAAATATTACAATTAAAATTTAAAATTAAAATTAAAATTAAAAAAATTAAAAATTATTTTTTACCTAATGTAATTCTATTTATACCATTATTATCTTTAAAAGAACTAATACTTTTATATTTATTTAATTTAAATAAAAAAATAATTTTATTTTTATTTAAAAAACTATGCTCAATTAATAACCAACCTCCATCATTTAAATATTTTTTTGCTGTTTGAATAATATATTTTATTTCTTTTAATCCTCTTTTATTTGATAATAAAGAATTAAAAGGTTCAAAAAAAATATTTTTTTTTAATAAAGAAACATCAGAATAAGAAATATAAGGAGGATTACTAACAATTATATCAAAAAAAATATTTTTAACAGAATTGAACCAATTACTATGTAAAAAAAAAACATTTTTTAAATTTAATAAAAAAGAATTTTTTTTAGCTATTTTAATAGCTTTTTTATTATAATCTACTCCTATAATTTTTAATTTTAAATTATTTTTAGCTATAGATAAAGATATATTTCCACAACCAGTTCCTAAATCTAATATTAAACTATTATATTTTTTTATTTTTAATAAAATTTTTTTTACTAAAATTTCAGTATCTGTTCTTGGTATTAAAGTATATTTTGATATAATAAAATTTAATGAAAAAAAATTTTTATTTCCAATAATATAATCTAAAGGTTCTGAATTTAAACGTTTAGATAATAAATAATTTAATTGATTTAATTTTTTTAAAAAAATAATTTTATTGAAATTTTTAAAAATCCATGTTCTTTTTTTTTTAAAAACAATAAAAAATATTATTTCAATATCATATACAGAAATAGAATATTTATTAAACATATTAACAGACATATAAAACCATTGTTTAATTTTCATATTAATTATTTTATTCCTTTATATTACATAATAAATTAGATTGATATTCTTGAATAATTGGATCAATTAAAAGATCTAATTTCCCTTGCAAAATTGAATCTAAACAATATAAAGTTAAATTAATTCTATGATCTGTAATTCTGTTTTGAGGAAAATTATAAGTTCTTATTCTATCCGAACGTTCCCCACTTCCTAATAAATTTTTACGTATAAAAGAATTTTTAGCTTTTTTTTTTATCATTTCTGCAGCATATATCCTTGCAGATAAAATAGATAAAGCTTTCGCTTTATTTTTATGTTGTGATCTTTCATCTTGGCATTCTGCAACAATTCCAGTAGGAATATGTTTTATTCGAATTGCAGAATCAGTTGTATTTACATGTTGTCCTCCAGCTCCTGAAGACCTAAATGTATCAATTTTTAAATCAACAGGTTTAATAACATTTCTTTTTATTTCTTTTTTTAAAATAGGAATAACTGCAACCGTACAAGTAGAAGTATGCACTCTTCCTTGAGATTCTGTTTTAGGAATACGCTGTACTCTATGACCACCTGATTCAAATTTTAATTTTTTACTAACTTCATTTCCAATAATTTCACAAATAATTTCTTTAAAACCACCTTTAGAACTATTATGAAAATTAATTATTTTTAATTTCCAAGATTTTATTTCTGAATAACGAGAATACATACGAAATAAATTTCCTGCAAAAATAGCAGCTTCATCTCCTCCAGTTGCAGCTCTAATTTCTACAAAACAACCATTTTTGTTATTAGAATCTTTTGGAATTAATAATATTTTTAATTTATTTTCTATTTTTTTTTTTTTTATTTTTTTTTTTTTTAAATCATCCAAAGCTAATTCAAATATTTCTGGATCATTTAATAATTTTTTTAAAGAAAAAATCTCTTTTACAATATTTTTCCACTTAATAAATAATAAACAAATAGAAGACAATTTAATATACTCTTTAGACAATTTATTTATTTTTTTATAATTTAAAAAATTATTTGGTTGATTTAATGATAATTTTATTTTTTTATAACGATAATATAATTTTTTTAATTTAAATATAATAGATTTATTCATATATAAATTCCTTAATATAATATTATATAATATTTTAATTTAATATTATATTAAAATAATATTTAAAATATAATATTAAATTTAATAAATTTAATAATATTAAAAGGAAATAAAATGTCTGATATGAAAATATTTTCAGGAAATTCAATACCAAAATTAGCAAAAGCTATTGCAAAAAAATTATATACAACAATAGGTAAAGCTGAAATAGGTCGTTTTAGTGATGGTGAAATAAGTGTAAAAATAAACGAAAACGTAAGAGGTGGGGATATTTTTATTATTCAATCTACTTGCGCACCAACAAATGATAACTTAATGGAATTAATAGTTATGATAGATGCAATAAGAAGAGCTTCTGCTGGAAGAATAACAGCTGTAATACCTTATTTTGGATACGCAAGACAAGATCGAAGAGTTCGTTCGTCTAGAGTTCCTATTACCGCAAAAGTAATTGCTGATTTTTTATCTAATGTTGGGGTAGATAGAATACTAACAGTAGATTTACATGCAGAACAAATACAAGGATTTTTTGATATTCCAGTAGATAATGTTTTCGGGAGTATAGTATTATTAGAAGACATGTTAAAAATAAATTTAATTAACCCTGTTATTGTTTCTCCAGATATAGGAGGAGTAATAAGAACTAGAGCAATTGCTAAATTATTAAATGATACAGATATGGCAATTATTGACAAAAGAAGATCATATGCAAATTCTTCACAAGTAATGCACATTATTGGAGATGTTAAAAATAAAGATTGTATATTAGTTGATGACATTATTGATACTGGAGGTACAATTTGTAATGCTGCAAAAGCATTAAAAAAAAATGGAGCTAAAAAAGTTTTTGCTTATGCAACACATGCTATTTTTTCTGGAAAAGCTAGAAAAAATTTTAAAAATTCTAATATTGATGAAATTATTGTATGTGATACTATCCCATTACCGAATAAAATAAAAAAACTAAAAAAAATTAGAAAATTAACATTAAAAAACATGTTAGCAGAAGCAATAAGAAGAATAAATAATGAAGAATCAATTTCAGCAATGTTTGAACATTAAAAATTAATTTTTTTATTTTTAAAAATATTTATATTCTTAAAAATAAAAAAAAATTCTGAAATAAGATAAAATGATCCATAAATTAATAATATATCATTTAAACCAATTTTTTTTTTTACAACATTCCAAGCTTCTATAACACTATTATAAAAAAAACATTTTTTTGGAAAATTTTTTTTTTTAATATTATATTTAAAAGATCTAGGATGTTTTAAAATAACAAAATGCCAAATTTTTACTATACTTAACATAGGTTTAATAGTAAGAAAAAAATCTTTATCTTTTAAAATCCCAAAAATAACATATATATTTTTTTTTTTTTTTATTTTTAAAATAAATTTCGATAAATATAAAGAAGAATCAGGATTATGAGCAACATCTAAAATAATTTTAGGATGTTTAGAAATAATATTAAATCTACAAGGTAAACCCTTAAAATTTAAAATATTATATATATTTTTTTTTTTTATAAAAAAAGGAGAACAATCTAAAGCAGCTATAGCAATAGAAACATTTTCTATTAAAATATTTTTCGGTAAAATAAAATCTTTAATAATTCTTTTTGAAGTAAAAATTGTAAATTTATTTTTATTTTCTTTCCAATACCAATCATAATATTTTTTTTTAAAAAAAATATTTTTTAATTTCAATAAAATAAAAATTATTTTAGGAAAATAATTTTCACCAATAAAACAAATTTTATTTTTTTTTAAAATCCCTGCTTTTTCATATGCAATATTTTCAATACTATTTCCTAAAATTTTCATATGATCTAATTTTATATTAGTAATGATACTAATATCAGCATCAATAATATTAGTAGCATCTAATCTTCCACCAATACCAACTTCTAATATAAGAACATCTAATTTTTTTTTTTTAAATAATAATAAAGAAGAAAGAGTTATAAACTCAAAATAAGTCAAAACAACATCCTTTCTTACTGATTCAATAACTTTAAATGCTTTTATATGAAAACAATCTTTTAAAATATTCCTATTAATTCTAACACGTTCATTATAATTAATAATATGAGGAGATGTATAAAAACCAACACTATAACCAGAATTAAATAATAAATTTTCTAAAATATAACCAGTAGATCCTTTTCCATTAGTCCCAGTAATAGTAAAAATATAAGAATTTATATTTAAAATATTTAATTGTTTTGCAATATTATAAACATTATTTAAATTGAAAGTTTTCTCTCGACAACATTTTTTTTCAATATATTCAAGCCATTCTAATAAAGATTTATTTTTATTAATAATATTTAAAAAAGTTCCCATAAATAAAAAATAATTAAATAATTAAATAATTAAATAAATAATACAATATTAAAAAAAAGGAATAAAACATTTCATTAATTTAATTACAAAATTAGGATAAAACCCAAATAAAATTATTAAAAAAGAAAAGATAAATAAAATAAAAATATTTAAAAAATCAATATTATTATATTTTTTAAAATATAAAATATCATTATTTCTACTATATAAAGAAAGTATAATTTTTAAATAATAATAAACACTTATAATAATCCCAAAACAAACTAAAAATAAAATTAAAAAAGAATCCTTTTTAAATAAAAAAAACAATAAATAAAACTTACTAACAAAACCTAAAGTTAAAGGTAAACCAGCAGAAGATAAAAACATAATAGTTAAAAGTATTGTTAAAAATGGTTTTCTCCAAAATAAACCTTTATAAAAAAAAATATCATCATTTTTTTTTATTTTTAACAAACTTATTAAAATACTAAAAATACCAAAAATACCTACATTAACAAAAAAATAATTTAATAAAAATAAAGTAGAAACTTTTATTAAAAAAAATTTATTATTAATATTAGTAAAAATAAGTAATAAATAACCAAAATTCGCTATTGAAGAAAAACTTAATAATCTTTTTATATTTTTTTGAATTAACGCCATCAAATTCCCAAAAATAATAGAAAAAATAGAAATTATTTTAATAATTAAAAAAAAAGGTATAATATTTATTATAGAAATATTCATAAAAAATTTAACTAAAAAACTAAAAATAGATATTTTAGTTACAACGGAAAAATATATTAATATTGGAAAAGAAGATCCTTGATAAATATCAGCTATCCAAAAATAAAAAGGAAAAATAGATAATTTAAAAAACAAAGAAATCAATATCATAGATAAACCAAATATTAATATATTTTTATCTTGTAAAGAAATTAAATCAAAAATATTTTTAAAAATATAAATATTAAAATTACCAGTAATATAATATATTAAAGAAATTCCAAATAATAAAAAAATTGTTGAAATATTTGATAATATTATATATTTTAATGAAGATTCTAAAGAATTATTACACCTTAAATAACAAATTAATCCAAACAAAGGAAAAAATAATAATTCAATAGAAACAAAAAATAACATCATATTATTAGATATAATTACTAATAAAGATCCAATAGTAGATAATAATAATAACAAATAAAATTCTTCTTTATTAATATTAAAATTATTTAACCAAGAATAAGAAAAAAAACAAGTAAATAAACTTGTAAATAATATAATTACTGAATAATATAAAGAATAATAATCTATAAAAATTAATCTAGAAAATACAAAAGGTAAAGAAATAAATTTTAAAATAAAAAAATAAAATAACAAAGAAAACAAAAAACTAAAAACCGTTACTATAAAAACAAAAAAATAATTACGATATAAAGCAATAGATAAAAAAATAAAAAAAACAGAAAATAATAAAATTATTATAGGAAAAAATATTATTAATTTATTAAAAATTATAGATAAATTCATATTAACCTTACAATTTTTATATTAAAAACTTAAAATTTTTATAAATATTTAAAATAGAATGATAAGAAGTATCAAAAAACCTCTTAGGATATATTCCTAACAAAATAATAAAAAAAAATAAAATAAACATAATAAAAACATCTAAATATTGTATTTTTAAAAAAATATTTTTTTTTTTAAAATTACCAAAAAAAATATATCTCATCATTCGTAAAGAATAAATCATTGAAAAAATTAAACCTATAAGAGAAAAAATAGTAATAATAGAATGATTAAAATAACTTCCAAGTAAAATTAAAAACTCACCAGTAAAATTACCAGTTCCAGGTATTCCTAAATTTGCAATAGAAAAAAATAAAAAAAAATAATAAAAAAAAATAGACAATGAAGAAAATCCAATAATACATTTTAATTTTCTAGTATTTAAAAAAAAATAAATTTTTCCTATTAATATAAATAAAGCAGCAGTAGAAAATGCATGAGAAAAAATTTGTATTATTAAACCTTGAGAAGATAATATATTAAAACTATATATAGCAATTAAAATAAAACCCATATTAGAAATTGAACCATAAGAAATTAAACGTTTAATATCTTTTTGAATAAAAGCTATATAAGAAAAATAAAATATATTTATTAAACCTAAAAAACAAAAAAAAGAAGAAAACAAAAAAGAAGAATAATAAAAAAAAGGTATATTAAAACGTAACAAACCATAAATAGAAGTTTTTATTAAAATGCCAGATAAATCTAAAAATCCAGAAACTGGAGAATATTCATGAAAATCAATTACCCAATTATGAAAAGGAATTGTAGGAATTTTAATTGAAAAAGATAAAAAAAATAAAAACATTAAAAATAATTCTAAATAAAAATTTATAGGAGTATTTAATAATAAATTATAATTAAAAGTATATATATTTGTTAAAAAATAATAATTATAAAAAATACCTAAAATTCCTAATAATAAAAAAAAACTTGAAATTTGAGAATAAATAAAAAAATTATTTGATACTCTTAATAATTTATTATTATTATTAAAACCCCATATTAATAATAAAAAATATATTGGAAAAGAAGTAATTTCCCAAAAACAAAAAAATAAAAATAAATCTAAAGAAATAAATGTCCCTATTATTGAACCTATTAAAAATAAAAAATTAAAATAAAAAAATCCTGAATATTTATAATTTATTTTCCAAGAACATAATATAGAAATAATTCCTAATAAAATAGTTAATAAAACCATTAAAATAGATAAACCATCAACACCAAAATTCCAATCAATTCCTATTTTTTTAATAAAAGGATGAATAAATTCAATATCCCAATTAGAATTAATATATTTATTTTTTACAATAAAAAAATAATTTTCTAACCATATTTTTATTGATATCAAAAAAACAATAAACATAGTTATTAAAGCAATAAATTTTGGTAATTTAGTATTTATATATTGAGAAAAAAAACATAAAAAACTACTTATATAAGGAATCAAAATTAATAAAACAAGAAACATTGTATTTTATTTCCTATTAAAAATTTTATTTATATAAAATTATTTTATTTAAAAAAAAATAATAAAAAAATTTTATAATATTCTAAAATAATTTATAATTTTTCTAAAATAGAAAAAATTAATAAAAAACCAAATATCATTAAAGTAATATACCAACGCAAATAACCATTAATCAAAAACAATATTTTTTTTCCGATAAATTTTATAATAAAAATAAAATATTTTTTAATTTCATAAAATAAATCAAAATATAAAAACTTAGAAAGTTTAATATAAAAATTTACAAATATTTTTTCATATAACCAATCAAAACTAAAAAAAATAAAAAATAATTCAAAAAATTTATTTAAATATTTATTATTAAATAATAATTTCATAAAATTTTTATTTAATACCCAAAAATAATAAGAAAACAAAATACCAAAAATAGAAAAAAAACCAGAAAAAAATTCTAATAAAAATTTATAATCTTCAGAAAAAATTTTTAAAGGAAATATAAAATAAAAATTAGGAATAATAAAAAAACCAAAAAAAGTAGAAAAAAACATTAAAATAAATAAAGATATTAAAATATTTAAATTATTTTTTATTTTTATTACTTCATTTTTAAAAAATATAATAAAAAACATTTTAAATGTATAAATAGAAGTTAAAAATGTACAAAATAAACCAATAATAAATAAATAAATATTACCATTTTGTAAAACATTAAATAAAATATTTCCTTTACTATAAAATCCAGATGTAATAAAAGGAAAAGAAATTAAAGAAAAACAACCAAAAATAAAACAAAAATACAAAAAAGAAAAAATTTCAAAAGATTTTTTTATTTTAAAAATATTTTTAATATTATTAGAATATAAAATTAATATTGAAGAAGAAAGAAATAACAAAGCTTTAAAAAAACCATGTGAAACCAAATGAAAAATTGCACCATCCCAAGATTGAACCCCTAAAGATAAAAACATATATCCAATTTGACTAATAGTAGAATATGCTAATATCTTTTTTAAATTATTTTGATTCAAAGCAAAAATACATCCAATAAATAAAGTAACTGTCCCTAAAATACTAATAAAATATAAAATTAAAGGATTTAATAAAAAAACATTATACATTCTAGCAATTAAATAAACACCAGCAGTAATCATAGTAGCAGAATGAATCAAAGCTGAAACAGGAGTTGGTCCTACCATAGCTCCAGATAACCAAATTTGTAAAGGAAATTGAGCTGATTTACTAATAGCTGAAAAAAATAAAAACAAAGTAATAAAAAAAAAATATTTTTCATTAAAAATCGTTATACTATTAATTAAATTATTTATATTTAAAAAATTAAAAGTATTAAAAAAATTATATAACATAACAATTGCCATTAATAAAAAAATATCACCAATTCTAGTAATAAAAAAAGCTTTATTAGAAAAAAAACTATTTTTTTTATTTTTATAATAAAATCCAATTAATAAATAAGAACAAACCCCAACCATTTCCCAACCAAAATATAAAAATATTAAATTATCAGAAAGAACTAATAATAACATGCTAAAAATAAATAAATTTATATAAGAAAAAAACTTATAATAATTTTTTAATTTTTCTTTATTCATATACCAAAGAGAAAAAAAATATATTAAAAAACCAATAAATAAAATTATATTTAACATAACTATTGATAATTCATCTATCAAAAAAGAACAATCAATATTAAGTCTATTAATAGATACCCAATTAAAAAAATTTTTAATGAAAAAAACACGATTATTAAAATAATAAAATTGTAAATTTATACAAAATAACAAAAAAAAAATTAAAAAAGAAAAAAAAAATCCAATACATTTTGATTTTTTTTTAGAAATAAAATTACCAAAAAAAGATAAAATAAAAAAATTAGTAAACGGTAATAAAATTAATAAATGAATATAATTCATTCACGCATCTCACTTAAAACATCAACATTTAATGTATTATATTTTTTATATAATTTCATTAAAAAAATTAAACCAACACTTACTTCCGCTGCAGAAGTAGTAATTATTAAAATATACATAATTTGACCATCAATTTGAGCCCAATAACAACCTATCAAAACAAAAGATAAACCAACAGCATTCATCATAATCTCTAAACTAATTAATATAAATAATAAATTCCCTCGAATTAATAATGAAGAAATTCCTAAAGAAAACAAAACAAAAACTAAAAAAAATCCATGATTTAAAGGTACCATTATTAAACATCCAAAAAAAAAATAAATAAAATAAAACAATATTAATAAATATTATTACTAATATGAAAAACAATAATTAAAGAAGTTAATAAAATCATAGAAATTATTTCTATTAACAATGAATATTCACCAAAAAAAACAAAACCTATATCTCTACCATCAATAACTAAATGAAAAATATTTTTATTATTAATATTTTTATTAAAAAAATAAAAAATAATAAACATCATGCATAAAAAAAAAAAAGTAATAATTAAATTATAAAATGAAAACCATTTTTTTTCTTTAATAAATGTTTTATTTCCTAAATTTAAAAACATAATAACAAAAACAAATAAAACCATAATAGCTCCAGCATATAAAATAATTTCTATTGCTGCTGCATAAAACGCTCCTAAAATAAAAAAAATACCTGATAATGACAAAAAAGAAACAATTAAATATAATAATGAATATATAGGATTAATATTTAATATAGATAATAATGTAGAAAAAATAGAAACAAAAGATAAAAAATAAAACATAAACTCCATATTATTTCTTTCCTTATAATAAATCTTTAACATCAATATATTTAGAATAATTTTTATTACTTTTATTTACAAAAATATTTTTTTTACCAGAAATTTTATAAAAATTATAATCTGGATATTTTCCAACTCCAGAAATTAATAAATCTTTTTTTTCATATATTAAATCTTTTCTTTTATATTCAGCTAACTCTACATCTGGTATTAATTGTATCGCCAAAGTAGGACAAGCTTCTTCGCACAAACCACAAAAAATACACCTAGAAAAATTAATACGAAAAAAAATTGGGTACCATCTTTTATTTTTTTTTTCTCCTTTTTGTAAAGTAATACAACCTACAGGACAAACTACAGCACATAAATTACAAGCAACACACCTTTCTTCTCCATTAGGTTCTCTAGTTAATATAATCCTACCTCTATAACGAGGTGATAAAACAATTGGTTCTTCAGGATATTTTTTAGTTTCAATTTTATCAAATAATTTTAAAAAAACCATCCAAATACTTTTTAATTGTGTAAAAAATCCAAAAAATATATCTTTAAAATTCATAATATTAATACTTATAAAATATAAATAAAGAAGTAAAAAATAAATTTAATAATGACAAAGGTAAAAGAAATTTCCAACTAAACAATAAAACTTTATCATATCTTGGTCTAGGCAAAGAAGCTCTAATTAATATAAATAAAAAAAGAAAAAACAATATCTTTATTAAAAAACAAAAAAAACTAGAAATAAAAGGACCATTCCATCCCCCAAAAAATAATATCGAAATTAAAATAGAAATAATAATCATAGAAATATATTCACCAATAAAAAATAAACCAAATTTTATTCCTGAATATTCAATATGATAACCATCCGATAATTCTTGTTCTGATTCAGGTTGATCAAATGGATGTCTATGGCAAATAGCTAAACCAGAAATTAAAAAATTTATAAAACCAAAAAATTGTGGAAATATATTCCATAAATATTTTTGTGAATTAATAATATCTAAAAGATTATAAGAATCTGCTTGAGCAACAACCCCCATAATTGATATACCTAAAAAAATTTCATAACTTAAAATTTGCGCGCAAGATCTAATAGATCCTAATAAAGAATATTTATTATTACTAGACCATCCAGAAAATAATATAGAATATGTAGATATTCCTGCCATCATTAAAAAAAACAAAACTCCTAATTTTAAATCAATAATATTAAAATAAGGAGAAAAAGGTATACAACAAACAACAAAAGATAAAGCAAAAAAAGCTATTACAGGAGATAAATTAAAAATTAAAGAACTAGAAAAACTAGGAGTCCAATCTTCTTTAAAAAAAATTTTTATCATATCCGCAAATAATTGCAAAGATCCTTGCCAACCTACACGATTTGGACCATAACGATTTTGAAAAAAACCTAATAAACGTCTTTCAATAATGGTAAGCAAAGCTCCAAAAAAAACAAATATTAAAACTATTAAAAAAGAACGAAAAAAAAAAAACATAATTATAATTTACTCCTTAAATTAGTTACTTCTTTACCTAAAAGAGAACGAGGAAGACCAAACATTCCTAATGGCAAACCTATATTTCCTTGACTCAAATTACTTGAAATAGAAACTTTTAAACAATAAGATTCTTTCAAACAATCAAAATATAAAAATGAATCATTTTTAATATTCATTTTTAAAGCATCTATAAAATTTATTTTAACAAATATATTTTTTATTCTTTGTTTAATAATTAATGATTTTTGACTAATTTCTTCACTACCAAATAACTTATAATAAAGAACAACTTTTAAAATATCTTTTTTGTATCTTTTAAAATTATCAAAAGAATAATATATATATTTTTTTTTTTTTTTTTTTTTAAATAATAAAAATCCAGAATATTGATTTCGTAATTTTTTATTTTTATATTTATTATATTTATTAAAAGATTGAGAAGAATTCCAACCAGGAAACCAATTAAATGGAATATAATCAGAATATCTCCAAGATTGCTGTATTCCTTCCATTGAAAAAGAAAAAAAACTATCTTGATCTTGTGATACATTAATTTCATGTTCACTAATATGCGATCTAATTACCGTTCTTCCACTTAATCTATGAGGAGATCTTGCTATTTTTTGTCCAAAAAATCTATATTTAGAATCAGGAGAAATTTTATCAATACCTTTAAAAATTGGAATATCTGAAATAATATTTTTAATTACATCATCCAAAGTTTTCCATTTTTTTTTTATACCAAATAATAATCTATATATATAATTTAACCATCTCCAACTTTCTAAAATTCCTATATCCTTATTATAAAAAGATGGATCATAAACCTGAAAAAATTTTTGTGCTCTTCCTTCATAATTTATAATTGTTCCTGAACTTTCAAAAAAATTATTTACAGGAAAAGAAATTGTTGCTTTTTTAAATGTATTTGTATTTTGATGATCCAAAACAATAATATTTTTAATTCTAGAAAAAAATAAATCTAATTTTAATTTTTCAATATAATGATACAAATCATTTTCCATAATTATTAAAAAATCTATTTTTTTATTATTAAAATTCGAAAAAATTTTATCAAAAGTAATACCACCTATTAAAGAAATTCCTATACTATTTACATGAATAGGTAATAAAATTAATCCTGTATTTTTATTTTTATTTTTTAAAACATTTGCTAAATTTAAAGAAACTTTTATTAAATCAACATCACCATTACTCATCCCTGATATAATTAAAGGTCGTTTTGCTTTTAATAAATTTTTAGCAATAAATTTAATTTTATATAAATCAATTTTATTTATTTCTTTTTTATTTAAAGAACTATGTTTAATATAATATATTATTAAATTAACAAAATAAACTTGATCTTCAGTAGAACCAAAATAATTAATTTTAGAAATATCATCTAAATCTGTTTTATCTATAGAAGTTATAAATAAAGGATTATAATTATTTTGAGAATAATTTTTAATCCCAGAAGTATTCCAAAAATTAATATTTTTTAAAATATTTTTTTTAATTTTCTTTTTTTTAATTGCCTGTCTAACAGATAAAGCTAATCTAGATGCTGTTTGAGAAATATCTTCACCAATAATAAAAATTGCATCATATTTTTCTACATTTTTTAAATTAGGAATATTTATTTTACTATATCGCAATGTATTTAAAATTATTTTAATACATTCATTATCTAAATCAGACATCCCTATACAAAAATTTTTTTTTCCAACTAATTTATATAAGGAAAAATTATTTTCAATGCTTGAACGAGGAGATCCAACACCAACAATATAAGAAGATTTTTTTAATAATTTACTTACTAACAAAATACCTTCAGAAAAATTTAATTTTTTTATATTATTATTTAAAAAAGAAGTAACATATTTTGGTCTATCTAATAAATTATTATAACTATAACCAAAACGACCTAAATCACATAAAAAAAATTTATTAATATTATTATGATATCTATTTTCCACATATCTAAGTTCGCCATATTTTTCCGAAGCAATAATATTACAACCAATACTACAAAAATGACAAACACTAGGAGAATATTGCATATCCCATTTTCTGCTATAATTATTTAAATGAGTTTTATCACTAAAAACACCAGTTGGACAAATTTCTATTAAATTACCAGAATATTTACTTTTTAACACTCCAGAATTAAAACGACCAAAATATATTTTATTACTAACTCCATAAACACCAAAATCTTTACCATCAACATAATCATTATAATAACGAACACAACGATAACAAGTTATACAACGATTCATTTCATGAGTAATAAATGGTCCTAAATATTGATTTTTATATTTTTTTTTTTTAAATCTATATCTTCTATCATTATGTTTAGTAATAACAGTCATATCTTGCAAATGACAATTTCCTCCTTCAGCACAAACAGGGCAATCATGAGGATGATTAGTCATTAATAATTCTATTATATTTTTTCTAAATTTTTCAACTTCAATATCATTCGTAGAAATTATCATATCATTAACAACAGGAGTCATACAAGACATAACAATATTACCATGAACATCATTAATATTATTTAAACATTTTACTGCACACTGTCTACAAGAACCAACACTTCCTA
This sequence comes from Buchnera aphidicola (Greenidea ficicola), assembly GCF_039386055.1. GTDB lineage: Bacteria > Pseudomonadota > Gammaproteobacteria > Enterobacterales > Enterobacteriaceae > Buchnera_K > Buchnera_K aphidicola_A. The sequence goes on along the minus strand of NZ_CP135012.1, from coordinate 108,078 downwards.
AAATAGGATGCCAACAAAAATATGGTATATCTATTCCATTAGATAAACATATTTTTAATAAATTATCATTTTTAGATACTTTATATAATTTCTTATTTATATGAATCAAATACATAATAAAATTTTCCAAAAAAAAACACTTTAATAAAAAAAAATAATTAATAATTAATACAACATTCAAATTCTGAACGATATAATTTAATAGCACTTTGAAGTGGCTCAATTGCACCAGGAGCTAAAGAACAAAAAGTTTTTCCAAAATTTAAATCAAAACATAAATCTTCTAAAATTTTTATATCTCCTGGAAAACCTTTTTTATTTTTTAAAGATTTTAATATCTTTACAATCCAAGGTAATCCATCTCTACAAGGAGTACACCAACCACAAGATTCTTTAAAAAAAAATTTTTCTAAATTATATACTAAATGAACCATATTAATAGTATCATCAACCGCCATAGCTATTGCTGTACCTAATCTACTACCAGAATTTTTTATACTATTAAAATCCATAGATACATCTAAATCTTTTTCACTTAAAAAATCTGTACCAGCACCTCCTGGTTGCCAAGATTTTAATTTAAAACCATCTTGCATTCCTCCAGCATATTTTTCTAAAATTTCTCTTGCTGATATTCCAAAAGGCAATTCCCACAAACCTGGTTTTTTTACTCTACCAGAAAAACCCATAATTTTTGTACCTGCATCAACATTATTAGATATACTTTTATACCAATTTACTCCATTTAATATTATTGAAGGAACATTAGATAAAGTTTCTACATTATTTACACAAGTAGGTTTTCCCCATAAACCAACTAAACCTGGAAAAGGAGGTTTATTTCTAGGATTCGCTCTTTTTCCTTCTAAGGAATTAATTAAAGCTGTTTCTTCCCCACAAATATAACGACCGGCTCCAGTATGTATAAATATTTCAAAATGAAAACCACTTCCTAAAATATTTTTTCCTAAATAACCTAAAGAAATAATTTCTTGAATAGATTTTTTTAATATTTTTTCTGATTTATAATATTCACCACGTAAAAATATATATGCACAACAAGCTCTAATAGCATAACCAGCCAATAATATTCCTTCAATTAATTGATGAGGAAATGTTTCCATTAAAAAACGATCTTTAAAAGTACCAGGTTCCATTTCATCTGCATTACAAATAATATATTTTTTTTTTATAGTTAAATCTTTAGAAACTAAATTCCATTTTAAACCTGTTAAAAAACCAGCACCTCCTCTACCTTTTAAACCTGAATCAATAATTAAAGAAATAACATTTTCTGGTAATAAATTTTTTAAAGTATTTTTAAAAGCTAAATATCCATTTTTTTTTTGATATTCTTTTAAAAAAATAGTTTTTTTTTTATATCTTTTTCCTAACCTCCATGTTAAAGGATGTGTTTCCTCATTTAATTTTATTTCTCTCATTTATATAACTCTAATATATTAGGTATCATTTTACAATTAACATTTTTATATATATTTTTATTAATCATAATAACAGGACTTTTATCACAATATCCTATACAACAACAAGGTAATAAAGTAAAATTATTATCCGAACTAGTTTGACCTGATTTAATATTTAAATATTTTTCTATAAAATTTTTAATATTTTTATATCCAGTAATAAAACATACCACACTATTACAATAATTAATTATATTTTTACCTACTGGTTTTCTAAAAATACGATTATAAAAAGTAGCAACTCCTTCTAAATCAACAATTGAAACTCCTAATAATTTTGATATAGCAATTATAGCTTGTTCAGATATCCATCTTCTTTTTTTTTGAACTATCTTTAACGCTTCAATAGAAGCAGCTCTAGAATCTTTATATAATTCTTTTAATTTTAATATATTCATAAACTCATATTTAGTTAATTTAAAATTAATAAAAATAAATTTACTATATTTTTTAAATTTAATATTCATATTATCTATCCACATCAGACATAACAAAATCAATACTTCCTAAATAAACAATTAAATCAGAAATTGTACTTCCTTTTATAACTGAAGGAATTTGTTGTAAATGAGGAAAACTAGGTGTTCTAATACGTGTTCTATAACTAACAGTATTCCCATCACTAATTAAATAATAACTATTAATTCCTTTTGTAGCTTCAATCATTTGAAAAGTCTCATTAACAGGCATTACCGGTCCCCAAGATACATGTAAAAAATGACTTATCATAGTTTCAATGTTTAATAAAGTTTTATCTTTTATCGGAGGAGTGGTTAATATATGATTAGATTTATATGAACCTTCAGGCATATTTTTTAAACATTGCTTTAAAATAAATAAACTTTGCCATATTTCTTCAAATTTTAACATTACTCTTGAATAACAATCACTAATACCATTTCCTAAAGGAATTTCAAAATCAAAATTTTCATAACCAGAATAAGGTCTTTTTTTTCTTACATCAAAATCTACTCCTGTTGCTCTCAATCCAGCTCCTGTAACACCCCAAGATAAAGCTTCTAATTTATTATAAGATGCAATCCCTTTTGATCGAGAAATTAATATACTATTTTTTAAAGCTAAATTTTTATAAAAATTTAATCTCTTAGGCATCCACAATAAAAAAATTTTTAACAATTTATCCCAACCCATCGGTAAATCATTTGCTAATCCTCCAATTCTAAACCAAGCAGGATGCATTCTAAAACCAGTAATAAATTCAATTAAATCATAAATTTTTTGTCTATCAGTAAAAGCATAAAAAACAGTAGACATAGATCCAACATCTTGAATAAAAGTAGAAATATATAATAAATGACTATTAATTCTAAATAATTCTGATAACATAACACGAATACATTTAACCCTATCTGAAACAATAATTCCAGCTAATTTTTCTAAAGCAAGAATATAAGGCATTTCATTAACACAACCTCCTAAATATTCAATACGATCTGTATATGGAATATAACTGTGCCAAGATTGCCTCTCTGCCATTTTTTCAGCTCCTCGATGATGATAACCAATATCTGGAACGCAATCAACAATTTTTTCACCATTTAATTGTAATACAATACGAAAAACACCATGAGAAGAAGGATGATTAGGACCTAAATTTAAAAACATAAAATCAGAATTTTTTGATTTTTTTTTCATTCCCCATTTTTTAGGTTGAAATTTTAAACAATCCATTTCTAATTCTTTTTTTTGTTTATTTAAAAAAAAAGGAGAAAATTCCGTTGCTCTAGCTGGATAATCTTTTCTTAAAGGATAACCTTTCCAATTTCTTGGCATAATAATATTTGTTAAATTAGGATGATTAATAAAATTAATACCAAACATTTCCCAAACTTCACGTTCATACCAATTTGCGTTAGAATATATAGAAGAAATACTTGGTAAAAATAATTTTTTTTTAAATAACATTACTTTAAAAACAATATCAAAATTTTTTTCAAAAGAAATAAAATGATAAAAAACAGAAAAATCACCCAAAGGAATTGTATTTCGGTATAAACGTAATCTTTCATCAACACCATGTAAATCAAATAACATAAAAAAATTATCAGGTAAATCAAAAATAAATTTAATCACTTTAAATATTATTTTTTTATCTACCCAAATTACAGGAAAATCCATAATAGTTTTTTGAAAAAAAAAATTTTTTTTTGAAAATTTTTTTAAAATCAAATTAATTATAATAATATTAATAGAATTAATAGAATGATTTTTTTTAAATTTATTATTAAACATAATTAAATCTTTAAATTATTTTTTAAAAAATAATATTTAATATTAATTAAAAATATAATTAATTAAATACATATTTTAATAAAATTTTTATAATATAGGTAAATTAGTAATAGATATTCTTTTATTTCTTTTAATAAATTTTTGAGAAATAATTTTTTTTTTATAAATTTTCTTTTCACCAAAATACCAAGATAAAGAACGTCTTTCTTTTTGAATACTTTTTTGCAACAACATTAAACCTTCAATATAAGATTCTGGTCTAGGAGGACATCCAGGTATATAAACATCCACAGGAATAAACTTATCAACTCCTTGAACAACTGAATAAATATCATACATCCCACCAGAATTAGCACAAGATCCCATAGAAATAACCCACTTTGGTTCTAATATTTGATCATATAATTGTTTTATAATAGGAGCCATTTTAATAAATGGAGTTCCAGCTATTACCATTAAATCAGCCTGTCTAGGAGAAGCTCTTAAAACCTCTGAACCAAACCTAGATATATCATGAACTGAAGTAAAAGAAGTAACCATTTCAACATAACAACAAGACAAACCAAAATTATACGGCCAAATAGAATTTTTCCTTCCCCAATTTACTAAATTATTTAATATTACACTTAATTTTCCTAAAAAAATATTTTTACTTTTATTTATTATACTATCTTTATTATTAATAGTATTTTTAACATTATTAACATTAATTAAAGAATAATCCATAATAAATCTCTTTTTTTAAAAAAAAACAAAATAAAAAAAAAAATTAAAAATTCAACATATTCATACGTATTAAATAAAATAAACTTAATAAAATAAATAAAATAAACCAAAAAAAAGTTAAAAAACCGAAAATACCATTAGAACATATATTTAATACCCAAGAATACAAATAAGGAGTTTCAGAATCAAAAATAACAAAAAAAACAGCAAGTAAATAAAATTTAATTGATAATCTTAAATTACTATTTCCTACAGAAACAACACCAGATTCAAAAGGAATATTTTTATTTTTATAATTTGATTTTTCACCTAAAAAAAAACCAAAAAACAACATAAAAAAACAAATAAAAAAAAAAGATATAAAACAACCAAACAATCCAAAAAATTCATTTATTTCATTAATATTTTTTAACATAATTATATTTATTTTAAAAAAAATATATTATTTATAATTATAATGATAATTATAATTATAATAATATTAAATTAATAAAATATATTAAAAATATTTTTTTTTTAACCCTTGATGACTTATAAAAAGCCCCCATTTTATTTATATCTACTAATAATATTAGTAAAATAAAATTACAATATAAAATTTTTATTATATAAATTATAATTTATAATAAATTAATATTATAAAAGGAATAAAAATGAGCAAAATTATTGGAATTGATTTAGGTACAACCAATTCATGTGTTGCAATAATGGATGGAAATCAACCAAAAGTATTAGAAAATGCAGAAGGAGAAAGAACAACTCCTTCAGTAATAGCATATACCCAAGAAGGAAATATTCTTGTAGGACAACCAGCAAAAAGACAAGCTATAACCAACCCACAAAATACTCTTTTTGCAATAAAACGATTAATAGGAAGAAAATTTAAAGATCAAGAAGTACAAAGAGATATTAAAATAATGCCATATAAAATTGTATCTTCTAAAAATGGAGATGCTTGGTTAGATATTAAAAGAAAAAAAATAGCTCCTCCTCAAATTTCTGCAGAAGTATTAAAAAAAATGAAAAAAACAGCAGAAGAATTTTTAGGAGAAAAAGTTACACAAGCAGTAATTACTGTTCCAGCTTATTTTAATGATACTCAAAGACAAGCAACAAAAGACGCTGGTAAAATAGCAGGATTAAAAGTAAAAAGAATTATAAATGAACCGACAGCAGCAGCATTAGCATATGGTTTAGATAAAGGAAAAGGTAATAAAACTATCGCAGTATATGATTTAGGAGGTGGTACATTTGATATATCTATTATTGAAATTGATGAAGTAGATAAAGAAAAAACATTTGAAGTATTATCAACTAATGGTGATACACATTTAGGTGGAGAAGATTTTGATAATAGAATTATAAATTATTTAATTAATGAATTTAAAAAAGAACAAGGAATAGATTTAAGAAATGATGCATTAGCAATGCAACGTTTAAAAGAAGCTTCAGAAAAAGCAAAAATAGAACTTTCCTCAACAAAACAAACAGATATTAACTTACCTTACATAACCGCAGATTCAATAGGACCAAAACATTTTAATATAAAATTAACGAGATCAAAATTAGAATCTTTAGTAGAAGATTTAATTATAAAATCTATTGAGCCATTAAAAACAGCTTTAAAAGATGCTAAATTATCAATATCTAATATTCATGATGTAATATTAGTAGGTGGGCAAACTAGAATGCCTATGGTACAAAAAAAAGTAGCAGAATTTTTTGGAAAAGATCCAAGAAAAGATGTAAATCCAGATGAAGCAGTAGCTGTAGGAGCAGCAGTACAAGGAGGAGTTTTATCTGGAGATGTAAAAGACGTATTATTATTAGATGTTACCCCATTATCTTTAGGTATAGAAACAATGGGAGGTATTATGACATCATTAATAAATAAAAACACAACTATACCTACTAAACACAGCCAAGTATTTTCAACAGCTGAAGATAATCAATCAGCAGTAACAATACATGTTTTACAAGGAGAAAGAAAAAAAGCAATAGCAAATAAATCTTTAGGACAATTTAACTTAGATGGAATACAACCAGCATCAAGAGGAATACCTCAAATTGAAGTAACCTTTGATATAGATGCAAATGGAATATTACATGTTTCAGCAAAAGATAAAAATACAGGAAAAGAACAAAAAATAACTATAAAATCATCTTCAGGATTAAATGAAGAAGAAATTAAAAAAATGGTATCTGACGCAGAAGAAAATTCAGAATCTGATTTAAAATTTGAAGAATTAATTATGATTCGAAATCAAGGAGATCAAATATCACATAATACAAAAAAACAACTCGAAGAAAATAAAGATAAAATAAATAAAAAAGAAATTACAACAATACAAAATGCAATTAATGAATTAGATCAATCTATTAAAGGAGAAGATAAAGAATTAATTGAAAAAAACATACAAAATCTTTTAAAAGAAGCTTCTAAATTAACTGAAATACAAACAAAAGAAAAAACAACAGAAAATAATAATTCAGAACCATCCAATAAAAAAGATAAAAATGTAGTTGATGCAGAATTCGAAGAAGTAAAAAATAACAATAAAAATAATTCTAAAAAGTAAAAATTTAAAAATGAAAATAAAAAAAATATTCTTTCATTATAAAAAATTTACGAGCGTAAAAAAAAAAAATACGCTCGTATTTAATATTACATTAAGGAAAATAATATGAATCAAAGAGATTATTACCAAATTTTAGGTCTAAATAAAAATGCAAATGACCTAGAAATTAAAAAAGCTTATAAAAGATTAGCGATAAAATTTCACCCTGACAGAAATCAAGGAAACAAAGAATCTGAAAATAAATTTAAAGAAGTTAAAAAAGCTTATGAAATATTATCCGATAAAAAAAAAAGATCTGCTTACGATCAATATGGGCATGAAGCTTTTGAACAAGGGTATAATGGAAATGAAGAATATGGTTTTCACAGTACATTTTCTAATACAACAGATTTTGGTGATATATTTGGAGATATATTTGGAGATGTTTTCGGAAATAACAAAAAAAATCAAAAAACTAGAGGAGCAGATCTATGTTACAAAATGCAATTAACTTTAGAAGAAGCAATAAAAGGAATAACAAAAAAAATAAAAATACCTAAACTAGAAAAATGTAATATATGTTATGGTAGTGGAGAAAATAAAGGAAGCAAATTAAAAAAATGTTTAACATGTAACGGAAGTGGAAAAATAAATTTAAGAAAAGGTTTTTTTACAATTCAACAAACTTGTAATATCTGCAAAGGACAAGGAGCAAAAATAAATAATCCATGTTATTCCTGTAACGGAAAAGGAAAAATAAGAAAAACAAAAACATTATCTATAAAAATACCTTCAGGAATAGATACTGGAGATAAAATAAGATTAAACAATGAAGGAGAAATAGGAAAAAACAACGGTCAACCAGGTGATTTATATGTACAAATAAAAATTAAAAAACATGATATTTTTACAAGAAAATCAAATAACTTATATTGTAAAATACCTATCAATTTTACTATAGCCTCTTTGGGAGGAAATATTCAAGTTCCAACATTAGAAGGATATATTAATATAAAAATACCTTCTGAAACACAATCTGGAAAATTATTAAGAATAAGAGGAAAAGGAATAAGATCTATACAAAATAATAATAAAGGAGATTTAATATGTAAAATTATTATAGAAACTCCAATTAATTTAAATAAAAAACAAAAAAAAATATTATTAAAATTAGAAAAAAGTTTAAAAAAATCTAAAGGTTATAATAATCCTATTTCTAAAAATTTTTTAAATGGAGTAAAAAAATTTTTTAATAAATTAAAAAAATAAAAAAAAAAATTAAATATTGCTTCCAAAAAAAAAGGAAGCAATGTTTAATAAAAATAAATATTATATTATATTTATTTTGTTAATTTTTTTAAACATAATTGATTTATGTCTAGCAGCTTTATTTTTATGTATTAAACCTTTATTAGAAAATTTATCCAAAATTATTTGCATTTTTTTATATTCACATTGTGCAAGAGATTTATTTTTTAAATTAATTGCTTTATTTACTTTTTTAATATAAGTACGTATCATAGAACGATTACTTGCATTAAAAAATCTACGTTTTTTTGAATTTTTTGAATCTTTAATAGATGACTTTATATTAGCCAATTTAAACCCCTTTTAAAAATAAAATAAAAATAAAATAATAATAAATAAAATATAATATCATATTGAGAATATTATGCAAATAATACGTGGTTTACATAATATAAAAAAAAAACATTTTGGTTCTTTTTTAACTATTGGTAATTTTGATGGCGTTCATTTAGGTCATAAAAATTTAATAAATAAAATTATAAAAAAAAAAAAAAAAAAAAAAAAACCTATTATAATTATGTTATTTGAACCACAACCATTAGAATTTTTATCTCCAAATATTGCTCCAATACGTATAAATAAATTTTGTGAAAAAATAAAATATTTATCAAAATTTAAAATAGATGCTATTTTATGTATAAAATTTAACAAAAAATTTTCTACTATAAAACCAAAAAAATTTATAAAAAAAATATTAGTTAAAAAATTAAAAATAAATTTTTTATTTGTAGGAAATGATTTTAAATTTGGTTATAAAAAAAAAGGAAATATTAAACATCTTAAAAAAGCAAATAAAAAAAAATTATTTAATCTTTATATAAATAAACCATTTAAAAAAAATAATAAAAGAATAAGTAGTACTTTAATAAGAAAAAATATTAAAAAAAATAAATTTAAATTAGTAAAATCAATGCTTGGAAGAAATTATAGTATTCATAGAAACATAATTCATGAATTAAATATTGTAAAAAAAACAAGATTTCCAAAAGCTAATATCTTATTATATAAAAATAAATCATTATTAAATGGAGTTTATATAACAAAAATAAAAGGAATAAAAAAAAAAAATATTTTTTCAATTATAAATATCGAAAAAAAATCTACTTTTAAAGGAAATATAAAACATATTAAAGCACATATATTAAACATAAACATTAAAACATATAAAAAAAAAATAGAAATAATAATATTAAAAAAAATAAGAAATGAAATAAAATTTAATTCAAAAAAAAAATTAAAAAAACAAATTAAAAAAGATATTATGATTGCTTGTTCATACTTTAAAATTAACCATTTAAATAAAAATAATATTAAAAGAGAAAAATATGAATAACATTAAAAAAACCTTAAATTTACCAAAAACAAAATTTTCTATGAAAGGAAACTTAATTAAAAAAGAACCAAAAATAATAAAAAAATGGTTAAAAGAAAAAATTTACCAAAAAATAAAAAAAAAAAACAAAAAAAAAAAATCTTTTATTTTATATGATGGTCCACCATACGCAAATGGAAACATACACATTGGTCATGCTTTAAATAAAATATTAAAAGATATTATAATAAAATCTAAAAATCTTTCAGGTTTTAATTCATTATATAAACCATCATGGGATTGTCACGGTTTACCTATTGAACATAAAATAGAACTTTATTTAAATAAAAATAAAAAAAAAAAAATATCTGATAAAAAATTTAGAAAATATTGCAAAAAATACGCAAAAAAAAATATAAAAAAACAAAAAGAAGATTTTATTAAATTAGGAATAATAGGAAAATGGCATAAACCAAATTTAACAATGAGTTTTAATAATCAATCGAATATAATTTTAACTTTATCAAAAATAATAAAAAAAGGATATTTATACAAAGATTATAAACCAGTATATTGGTGTATAAAATGTAAATCGTCATTAGCAGAAGCAGAAATAGAATATTTTAACAAATACTCTCCTGGAATCATAGTTTTATTTCAAGCAAAAAATAAAGAAAAAATAAAAAAAATATTTAAAATAAAAAATAAAAAAATAAATATTATTAATATTATTATATGGACAACAACACCTTGGACTTTACCTTCTAACGTTGGAATTGCAATTAATCCAAATATTAAATATCAATTAATAAAAACAAAATTATATACAATAATTTTAGCAAAAAAAGTTCTTAAAAAAACAATGAAGAAATTAAGAATTAAAAAATGGACTATTTTATCTACTATCATAGGAAAAAAATTAGAATTTATAAAATTCATACACCCATTTTTAAAAAATTATATACCAATAATTCTATCTAAATATGTAACTGAAAAAATAGGTACTGGAGCAGTTCATACTTCACCAGATCACGGTCAAGAAGATTTTATAATATGTAAAAAATATAAAATAAATACAAAAAATTTAATAAAAAATTGTGGAAAAATAAATAAAAATATTCACCCTTTAATTAATAAAAAAAATATACTTAAAATAAATAAAATAATAATAGATATTTTAATAAAAAATAAAAAAATAATAAATTTACATTATATTAAACATAATTACCCACACTGTTGGAGACATAAATTTCCTATTATATTCCGAGCAACAATACAATGGTTTATCAACATGAATAAAAATAAACTTAGAAAAAAATGTTTAAAATTGATTAAAAATATTACCTGGATCCCTCATTGGGGATATGAAAAAATGAAAAAAATGCTTGAAAATAGACCAGATTGGTGTATTTCAAGACAAAGAAAATGGGGAATACCATTAACAATTTTTATAAATAAAAAAACAGGAAAAATACACCCAAAAACTGAAAAATTAACAAAAAAAATAGCAAAATATGTAAAAAAAAAAGGAACAGAAAAATGGTGGAGTAAAAATATCATTAAAATAAATAAAAAAAAATATAAAAAAATAAAAGATGTATTAGATGTATGGTTTGAATCTGGATCGTTATATATATATAATCTAAAATCAAAAAAAAATAAAAATATAGGAGATATATATTTAGAAGGATCAGATCAATATAGAGGTTGGTTTATGTCTTCTTTAATAATATCAACTATAGTAAATAATAAAGCTCCTTATAAAAAAGTTTTAACTCATGGATTTACTATAGATGAAAAAGGATATAAAATGTCCAAATCATCTAACAATGCAATAAGTCCAAATTTTATTATTGAAAATTATGGAGCAGATGTATTACGTTTATTAATAGCATCCACTAATTACTGTAATGATATAACAATATCTAAAAAAATAATAAAACAATCTATTACAAATTACAAAAAAATAAGAAACACAATAAGATTTTTAATAGCAAACTTAAAATATTTTAACAATAAAAAAAATTCTATTAATGAAAACAAAATGGTAAAAATAGACAAATGGATTATTTTAGAAACTAAAAAATTACAAAAAAAAATAATATTATTATATAATAAATATCAATTTCATAAAATTATTAAACATTTAATGAATTTTATTTCAATAAAATTAAGTTCATTTTATTTAGATATTATAAAAGATAGACAATATACATTAAATATAAAAAATAATTCTAGATATAGTTGTCAAAAAGCTATATTTTATATATTAAATGTTATAGTAAGATTAATATCACCTATTTTATCTTTTACATCAGAAGAAATTTGGAAATATTTACAAAAAAAAAAAAATAAAAAAAATATATTTACAGAAAAATGGTTTTTAAAAAATTTCATTAAAAAAAAAAAAAATAATAATAAATTTTGGAAAAAAATTATATTAATTAAAAATGAAATAAATAAAATAATAGAAATTTATAGAAACAAAAAAAAAATAAAAAGTTCTCTAGAAGCTTCAATAATATTATATACAAATAAAAATATTAAAAAAAAAATACAAAAATTCAAAAAAGAAAAAAAATTTTTATTTATTGTATCCAATGTTAAAATTAAAAAATTTGAACAAGCTCCAAAAAATGCAATTCATTCTAAAAATATAAAAAAATTAAAAATTATTATTAAAAAAAACAACGGAAAAAAATGTCAAAGATGTTGGAATTATGTAAAAAAAATAATAATTTTTAAAAATAAAAACAAAATATGCAAAAGATGTATTTTAAATTTATTTGGTTTAGGAGAAAAAAGAAAATTTTTATAAAATATTTAATATTAATAACATAATACTTTTAAAGAGAAAAAAATGAATAAAAAAAAAATAAAAATAGCAATATCAGGAGCAATTGGAAGAATGGGAAAAATGATAATTAAAAATTTAATTAAAAAAAAAAAAAAATATTTATCAGTATTATTAACTAAAAAAAAAAACAAAAAAACAAAAAAAAAAATAATAAATCTTATAGGAAAAAAAAAATTTAAAAAAATAATATTTAGTGACTCAATTAATAAAGTTAATCAATATTTTAATATATTAATAGATTTCAGTACACCTAAAAATACAATTAAAAATATAGAAAATTGTATTTTAAATAAAAAAAAAATCGTAATAGGAACAACAGGATTTAATAAAAAAGAAAAAAAAAAAATTTATGAAGCAAAAAAAAAAATAAGTATTTTAAAATCTTCAAATTTTAGCATTGGAATAAATTTATTATTAAATACATTAAAAAAAATAACTAAAAAAATAGGAAAAATATCTGATATTGAAATAATAGAAAAACATCATAATAAAAAAAAAGATTCCCCTTCAGGAACCTCTATTGAAATAGGAAAAACAATAACAAAAACAATGAATATAAAATTAAAAAACAACGCTGTATACACAAGATATGGATATATAAAAAAAAGAAAAAAAAATACAATAGGTTTTTCTGCAATTCGAGCTGGAAATATAATTGGAGAACATAAAATAATATTTGCTATTAAAGGAGAAATAATAGAACTAACACATAAAGCAATTAATAGAAAAATATTTTCTTCAGGAGCAATATTAGGAGCAAAATGGTTATATAATAAAAAACCAGGAATATATAATATGAAAGATGTTTTAAAAAATATAAAATTTAATAAATGAAAATAAGTATGATAGCAGCAATAACAAATAATAAAGTAATAGGAATAAAAAACAATATTCCATGGAAATTAAAAAAAGATATGATTTGGTTTAAAAAAAAAACAATAAACAAATATATAATTATTGGAAGAAAAACATCAGAATCAATTAAAAAAAAATTAAAAAAAAGAAAAAAAATAATAATAAGTAAAAAAAAAAAAAAAAAAATAAAATTTAAGAAACTTTTTAATAATTTAAAAAAAAAAAAAAAAAAAATAATCATTATTGGAGGAAGAAAAATATATAAAAAAACTTTTAAATATATAAAAATCCTATATTTAACAAAAATTAATATAAATTTACCAGGAGATATTTTTTTCCCTAATATAAACTTAAAAAATTGGAAATTAGTTTATTCAAAATATTATAAACCATGTAAAATAAATTTTTATAGTTATTCTTTTAATATATATACAATGTAAATTATTTATCAAATAATTTAAAAAACACATTTTTTTGAAAAATAAATATTATCTTCAAATCTCATCATACTTAAATAATTTCCCCAACAACAACCTGTATCCATAGCATAAATTTTATCTGGTGTTCCTTTTCCACATAAAGCAGACCAATGACCAAAAAAAAGAGAATAATTATTTAAATAACGCATATTATTTAATTTAAACCATGGTTTTAATTTATAATCAATAAAAAAATTAGAAGAATTTGAATATTGAAAACTTAATTTTTTATTAAGATTTATATATCTCATACGTGTAAAAACATTAACTATAAATCTATATAAATCAGATTTAGTTAAACATTTTTCATAACAACAAGGATAATTTCCCTGTATCAATTTTAAAAAATAAGCACAATTTAAACCTGATAATAAATTTTCTACTTCTTTAGCATATAAAAAAGCAGATGTTAAATCCCAATATGGAAAAATACCAGCATGAGTCATAATAATTTTTTTTTTTTGATCAATATACATTATATTTCTAGTTCGAATCCAATTCACTATTATTTCTAAATCTGGAGCATTTAAAATATCTGAAAAATTATTTCTAAAATTATTTTTTTTTATTTTATAAAAAACTGATAAAAAATGCAAATCATGATTTCCTAAAACAATTTTTACTTTATTCCCTAAAGAAATTAAATAACGCAACACAAGTAAAGAATAAGGACCTTTAGAAACTAAATCTCCAGTAATTAACAAAGTATCTTTTGAAGAATTAAAATTAATATTATTAATTAAATATTTCATTTGATAAAAACAACCATGAATATCACCAATAATATAAGTACTCATAATTAATCCCTTGTAAAATAATAATAATTATAATAAATAATTTGCTATATTACAATATTGTTGTATTGTTACATTTTCAGCTCTTAAAAAAGGATTAATATTTAATTGTATTAATTGTTTTTCAGTAATAACACTAGATAAAGAATTTTTTAAAATTTTTCTTCTTTTACAAAAAGCAAGAAAAGTTATATAACTCAAAACATTTATACTATTCTTTAAATAATATTTTTTTTTTTTATAAGGAGTAAAATTTAAAAAAATAGAATCTACCTTTGGTTTAGGATAAAAATAAATAGATGGTAAAAAAAATAATTTAGATATTTTAAAATAATATTGTGATATAATACTCAATCTTCCATATAACTTACTTCCTGGAGAAGCTAATAAACGATAAGCTACTTCTTTTTGTACCATAAAATTCATATCAAAAATAATATTTGAAAATGTAAATAAATACATAAATAATTTAGTAGAAATATTATAAGGAATATTTCCAAAAATTCTAATTAAAACATTATTATTAAAAAAAATATTAAAATTTATATCTAAAACATTTTTTTGAAAAATAATTAATTTTTTAGAAAAATATAAATTACATAATTTTTCAGATAACTGTTCATCTAACTCAATTATAAATAATTTTTTTACTAATTTAACAAAAAGACAAGTTAAAGAAGCTAAACCAGGACCTATTTCTATTAAAATATCTTTATATTTAGGTTTAACTAAATACACAATCTTTTTTCTAATTAAATAATTATCAATAAAATGTTGACCAAATTTTTTTTTTATAATAATCCCTTTATATTTATTTAAATATTTCATATTTATTCTTACCAATTAAAAAAAATAAAATAAATTTTTAAAAATATTGCATCATATTTATTTTAAAAGTAAAATATCATAAAATTAGTAAAAAAATTTATTTTTTTTTAAAAAAAAATAAATTTTTGGAATTTATATGAACCCTTTATTAATATATTTAATGACAAAATCATTAAATCATTTCTTGATAATAATTTTTATATTATCATTATTTGAATCATTGATAATTATCAGATTATTATTCCCAGGAATATTCTTAATAAAAACATTAGGAGTACTAATAGGAAGTGAAGAATTATCATTGTTTCTTTCTTGTTTATCTTCCACATTAGGACTTTTTATAGGAAAAACAATTTCATATTATATTGGTATAAAAATAAGAAAATATATAAAAAAAAACTATTTTTTTAAAAAATATAAAAATTTTTTAAAAAATAAAATAATAAATTTTAATTTTATAATTATTTTATTTGGAAATATCATTGGAATAACAAGAAATTTTATTCCAATAATATCTGGAATTTTAAAAATACCTTTTAAAAAATTTTATATTCCTAATATTATAAGCTGTATAATTTTACCTCCAATTTATTTTTTACCTGGAATATTAATAGGTAAAATATTAAATAAAAAAATAATTTATAATTATAAATATTATATGAATTTAATAATATTATTTCTTTTAATATTATTTTTATCATATATATTTTTGAAAATTAAAAATTTAAATCAATTTAAAAATAAAATAATTAAAATAACATACTTAATTATTTTATTTTTTTTAATATTTAAATTCTTCAAAATAATTTTATATATAAAAAAATATAATTAAATATTATAAATATTATATAAAAAAAAATAAAATATAATATAAAATATATTTATAATAAAAAAAAATCTATATGTAATATTTTTTTTTTAAAAGAATGATATTGTATATTTTTTACTTTAACCAAAAAAAATTTATCATCTAAAAAAATTTTAATTTTATTTTTAAAAATATCTATTTTATTATAAATATTTAATAAATCATTATAATCTAATTCAATAGATAAAGAATCAAAATTTTTACCATATAAAATTGCAGGTAATTTATTAAATTTTCTTAAACGTCTACTAGATCTAGTACCTTTTTTAATTCTATTTAATGCTTTAATTATTAACATAAATTATCTCAAATAAAAAAAATAAATAAAATAATATTTTATTTTAAAAATAGATTTATTATAAAATAATAAATAAAATATAATTAATATTTTTTTAAAAAATAATTTATATAAAAAAATAAATCAATTATAATAGGAAAAAATTTGAAAAAAAAAAATAAAACTTTTTATAATATAATTAATATATTAAAAAAATATTGGTTAAAAAATAATTGTACTATTTTTCAACCATTAGATTTACCAGTAGGAGCGGGAACTTTTCATCATCAAACATTTTTTAACGCAATTGGACCAAAACCAACCGCTTTAGCATATATACAAGGATCAAGAAGACCTTGTGATGGAAGATTTGGTAAAAATACAAATAGATTACAACATTATTATCAATTTCAAGTAATAATAAAACCTTCACCAAAAAACATACAAAAAAAATACATAAAATCATTAAAAAAAATAGGAATAAACTTAAAAAAAAATGATATAAGATTTATAGAAGATAACTGGGAAAATCCTACTTTAGGAGCTTGCGGAGTTGGATGGGAAGTTTGGTTAAACGGAATGGAAATTACACAATTTACATATTTTCAAAAAATAGGAGGTATAAAATGTAACCCAATAACAGTAGAAATAACCTATGGATTAGAAAGAATAGCAATGATAATTCAAAATGTAAATTCTGTATATGATATTATTTGGCATATAAATAAAAATAATAAAATTACTTATAAAAAAATATTTTTAGAAAACGAAATACAACAATCAAAATATAATTTTTTATATTCAAATAAAAATTTTTTATTTAATTGTTTTAAAAATTTTTTACAAGAATCAAAAAGATTAATAAAAAATAAAAAAAATCTTATTTTTCCTGCTTACGAACAAGCATTACAAGCAATACATCAATTTAATATATTAGACTCAAAAAAAATAATTTCTAAAAATGAAAGAAAACGTTACATTTTAAAAATAAGAAAAATAACTAATTTAATAGCAAAAAAATATTTATCTAAAAAAAAATTTATATAAAAAATAGGAAAATAAAATTATATGAAATATAATTTTTTATTAGAAATTGGAACAGAAGAATTACCTTCAAAAAATATAAAAATTTTAACAAAAATTTTTATAAATAAATTATTATCAGAATTTAAAAAAAATAATCTTATATATAAAAAAAAATTATTTTTTTTAACACCAAGAAGAATAGGATTAATATTAACTGAACTATATCAAATATTTAATAAAAAAAATAAATATATTAAAGGTCCTTCAATAATAAATGCAATAGATAAAAATGGAAATTTTACTTTAATAACAAATCTATGGATAAAAAAATATAATATAGATAAAAAAAAAATAAAATATATCCAAAATAAAAAAGGAAAATGGTTATTATATAAAAAAAAAAAAATAAAAATAAAAAAAATAATAAAATATATTATAAAAAAAACATTATTACAATTAAAAATTATTAAAATAATGAAATGGGGAACATGTAAAAATAGTTTTATAAGACCAGTAAATAATATAATTATTTTATTAAACGAAAAAAAAATAAAAAAAAAAATTTATTCAATAAAATCAAATAATATAACATATGGAAATCCTTATATAACAAAACATAAAATAAAAATAAAACATCCTTCACAATATTCAGAAAAATTATTTAAAATAGGAAAAGTAATAAATAATTTTAAAAATAGAAAAAACAAAATAAAAAATGACGCGATATACTTATCTAAAAAAAAAAATGGATTTATAAAAATTAAAAAAAAACTATTAGAAGAAATAACATCTTTAACAGAATGGCCAAAAGTATGTATAGCAAAATTTAAAAAAAAATTTTTATGCCTTCCTAAAAAAATAATAATCTACACAATTGAAAAATATCAAAAATGTTTACCAATATATAATAAATTTAAAAAAATAATGTCAAAATTTATATTTATAAGTAATATAAATCCTAAAAAAATGAAAAAAATAATATTAGGAAACGAAAAAGTAATCAATGCACGTTTAAATGACGCAATATTTTTTTATAAAAAAGATATAAAATTAAAATTAGAAAAAAATTATTTTAAATTAAAAAAAATTATTTTCTATAAAAATTTAGGAAATATATTAGAAAAAACTAAAAGAATACAATCGTTAATAATAATTATATCAAAAAAAAATAATATTAATTTTAAAAAAGCAATAAGAGCAGCATATCTTTCAAAATGCGATTTAGCAAGTAATTTAGTAAATGAGTTTCCAGAAACACAAGGAATAATAGGTATGCATTACGCAAATAAAAACAAAGAACCTAAAAAAATATGCAAAGCAATAAAAGAACAATATTATCCACGTTTTTCAAAAGACAAATTACCATCAAATAAACTTTCATGCGCGTTATCAATTGCAGATAGAATTGATAATTTAACAGGTGTTTTTATAATAAATCAAAAAAAAAAAAAAAATAAAAACGATCCATTCTTCTTAAGAAGAACAGTATTAGGATTAATAAAAATAATTATTAATAAAAAAATAAAAATAAATTTAAATAAAATTATAAAATACTGTATAAAAAATTATAAAAATTATTTTTATATCAATCAAAAAAAAATAATAAAAAAAATAAAAATATTTATAAAAAATAAATTACTAGAACATTATAAAAATTTAAATTATAACATTAAAATAATTAAATCAATATTATATTTAAAAAAAAAAAATATATTAGAAAAAAATAAATTAATATTAATAATGAATAAAATAAAAAAATCTAAAAAATATTTATTATTAATAAAAACTTACAAAAGAATCAAAAATATTTTAAAAAAAAATAAACTAATAAACAAAAAAATAAATTTATTATTTATTAAAAAAAAAGAAGAAAAAAAAATTATTTACATAACTTTTAAAATTAAAAAAAAAATTAAAAATCTAATAAAAAAAAAAAAATATAAAAATGGAATATTAAAATTATTAAATTTTATTAAACCTATTAATATTTTTTTTAAAATAATAAAAATAAACAAAAAAAATATTTTTAAAAAAAATAATAGATTATTAATATTAAAAAATATTAAAAAAATTTTTTTAAAAATAATTAATTTTAATTATTTAATATAAAATAAATAAATAAAAATTTTATTTATTTCTTAATACAGCATTAAACTTTTTTTTTAATACAAATAAACATTTTTCAATATAAAAAACAATATCACATTCTTTTAATGTATTATTTTTTCTTTGAAAAACAAAATTAATAGCTAAACTTTTTTTTCCATAACTAATAAAAGAACCTTGATAAACATCAAATATACTTACATTTGTAATATTTTCTTTAGAAATTTCTAAACAAGTTTTAATAATATCTTTAGAAAAAACTTGTTCTGGAACCAAAATAACAATATCTCTTTTACTAATTGGAAATAATGAAATTTTTGGTATATAAAAATATTTTTTTTTTTTTTTAAAATTATAATCTAAAGAAAATTCAAATACATTTACTGTATCATTTAAATCCAATTTTTTTTGAAGTAATGGATGAAGCGTTCCAAAATAACCACAATAATCACCATCACGTGTTATTTTTAAACATTTTTTAGGATGTAAAAAAAATAAATTCTTTTTAAAAAAAGAAAAATTTAAAGAAAAATATTTTTTAAAAATTTCAAATAAAAATTCTAAATCACCTTTTAAATCATAAAAATCAATTTTTTTATTTTCTATACCCCAATGCCTTTGATTAATATTTCCATAAACTATACCAGATATAACAAATTTTTGTTTAATTTTATTATTTTTTTTATCTAAAATAAAACACAAACCACTCTCAAATAATTTAATATTATCTTGCTGACGATTTTTATTATATAATATTGATTTTATTAATCCACTTAATAAAGAAACACGAAGAACAGAAAAATCATTTGAAATAGGATTTTTTAAATATAAAGGTTTTATATCTGGATGAATAATATTTTGAAAATTTGGTTCAACAAAAGAATAATTAATAACTTCATAATAACCTTTAAAAACTAATAAAGATTTTATTTTAAATAAAAAATTATAAATTTTATTTTCATTAAAAATTTTATATTTACTAAAAAAATTACAACAAGGAGTATTATTAATTCCATACATTCTAAGAATATCATTAATAACATCTTGTTCTATATTCACATCTAACCTAAAATTTGGAGGAAAAACAACTAAAAAAAATTCTTCTAAATAAATATTATATCCTAAATTATATAAAATATTATATATTTTTTTTATATTTATTACAAAACCAATAATTCTATATATATTTTTAATATAAACTTTTATTTTTTTTTTATATTTAATAATATTACTATTTATATTTTTTATTAAATTAGAAGAATAACCTCCACATATATTTAAAATAATATATACTGCATAATTTACAATATATTTTTGTAAATTATCATCAACAGTATTCTCTAAATATATTCTTTTTTTATTAAAAAAATTTAAAAAAAAACTTTCTTTATAATTCATTACAGTTTTTATATTTACAGAACCAACAAAAATAGATCTAGTATGATTGTTAATTTTAACAAATTTTGAAATAACATTAGAACCTAAAGATAATATATTATATTTATCTGCAATAACCCAATAAGACTTTTTAAAATTAAATATTTTATTATTTTCAAAAATAAATTTTTCTTTTTTTTTAGATAATCTTAAAGATATATATTCAAAAATATTATCTAAATTAAAAACATGAAATACCTGACCATATTCCAAAAAAATATAATTTATTATATCATCTATAATATTATACGATTTAATATTACAAAAAAATAATTTTTTTTTAATCCATAATGGAGTTTTAACATTTAAATTAATATTTTTAATAATTTTCCCATAATATTTAAAACTTTTATTAGAAGAATTTATCAATATTTTTATTTTATCTTCACATAAAGAAGAATATTTTTTTATTTTTAAACAAGGAATATAATTAATATTATGAAAAGCATATATTTCTTTAACAATTCCTAAAATTCCTATGCTATTAAATCTATTTTGAGGAATATTAACTTGAACTATTCTATCTAAAAACCATAAAATTTTATTTATATTTTTACCTATTTTAAAAATTTTAGGTAATTCAATAATATTTTCAAAATCATTAGATAATCCAAAATCTAAAAAAGAACAAAATTCACCAAATAAAAAATATTTTCCTTTACATAAAAAACTATCAATATTTATAGGTAATTTATGTATTAATACTTTTATTCCTTTTCTACAATTATTAAATTTAGAAAAAATTTTTAAATATTTAT
Source organism: Buchnera aphidicola (Greenidea ficicola) (assembly GCF_039386055.1). Classification (GTDB taxonomy): domain Bacteria; phylum Pseudomonadota; class Gammaproteobacteria; order Enterobacterales; family Enterobacteriaceae; genus Buchnera_K; species Buchnera_K aphidicola_A. The sequence goes on along the minus strand of NZ_CP135012.1, from coordinate 86,152 downwards.
TTAGTCCTATATCAACAATATTTATATATAAAAATTTTTTTTTATTAAAAAAACAATAAACAATTTTTCCAATAATAATTTTTTTAGTATCAACATTTAAAAAAAATTCAGATTCCAATCCTATTTTTGTTAATTGTTTACAAATTGTATTTATTGTTAAATTAAAATTTATGAATTTTCGAATCCATAATTCATTAAATTTCATTATTTCACCTTAAATTATTTAAAATAACTTAAAAAACGTAAATCATTTTCAAAAAAAATACGGATATCTGATATATTATATTTTAATGATATAATTCTTTCAATACCTATTCCAAAAGCACAACCTAAAAATAAATTATTATTTATATTCATATTATTTAATACTTTTGGATGAACCATTCCACAACCTAAAATTTCTAACCATTTTCCATTTTTTTTCATAATATCTACTTCAGCTGAAGGAACTGTAAAAGGAAAATATGATGATCTAAATCTTATATTAATATTTTTTTCAAAAAAAAAATATAAAAATTTTTTTAAAATCCATTTTAAATTAGAAAAATTAATATTTTTATCTATAATCAATCCTTCAATTTGATGAAACATAGGAGTATGAGTTGAATCATAATCATTTCTAAAAACTTTTCCAGGAAATAAAGCTTTAATAGGAGGATTAAATTTTTCCATAATTCTTACTTGCATACTAGAAGTTTGAGTACGTAATAATTTATTTTTATTTAACCAAAAAGTATCATGCATATCCATTGCTGGATGATTTTTATAAATATTTAAAGATTCAAAATTATAATAAACATTTTCAATCTCTGGACCATAAAAAAAATTAAAACCTAATTTTTTAAAAAAATTTTCTATTTTATTAATTGCTTTCGTAATAGGATGAAAAGATCCAGAAGAAATAAATCTTCCTGGTAATGTACAATCAATTTTTTCATTAATAATTTTTTTTTGAAATAAAAATTTATTTATAATTTTTTTTTTAAAAAAAATTTTATTTTCAATATTTAATTTACAAATTCTTAAAAAAAAACCATATTTTTTTTTAAAATAAATATTATTATATAAAATATTATTTATTTTTTTAGATAAAATACCATTTTTACTAATATATTTAATTCTAATTTTTTCTAAAGATTTTATATTAAAAGTATTATTTATACATACTTTTATAATATTAACTAATTTTAAAAAATTTAACATTATCATCTCTTTAAATTAATATAATTTAGGGGAGATTGGTTACTCCCACTATCAAAAATATTTTATAAAAAAGATTTTGATATATCAATTAATTTTAAAAAAGAAAATTTATCAAAAATAGCCATATCTGATAAAATTTTACGATCTATTTTAATTTTAGATTTTTTTAAACCATAAATAAATTTACTATAAGATAAACAATATTTTCTTACAGCTGCATTAATTCTAATTATCCATAATTGACGGAATTTTCTTTTTTTTTGACGCCTATCACGATACGAATACTGACCAGCTCTTATAACTGCTTGATAAGCTGATCTATAAACTCTAGATCTTGCTCCATAATATCCTTTAGCTTTTTTTAAAATCTTCTTATGCCTTGCATGCGCAACAACACCTCGTTTAACACGAGCCATTATATTCCCCTATTTTATTTTAGATAATATTTTATGAATACGGAATTAATAAAAGAACACTTTTTAAATTAGAATGAGAAATAATAACTTTTGAACGTATATTTCTTTTATAAGAAGTTTTTTTTTTAGTTAAAAGATGACGCAAATTAGATTTTTTTCTTTTAAAAGAACCAGAAGATATCCTTTTAAAACGTTTAGAAGCACTTTTAGAAGTTTTAATTTTATACATAATAAATTCCATAAAAAANTAAAAAATTATTTTTTTTTAGGTGATAAAATCATAATCATTTGACGACCTTCTATTCTATAAGGAAAAAATTCAACAAAAGAAATATTTTTCAAATCTTCTTTTAATTTTTTTAAAACCAAAAGACCAATTTCTTTATGAGACATTTCTCTTCCTCTAAATCGTAAAGTAATTTTAACTTTATTACCATCATTTAAAAACCTAATTAAATTTCTCAATTTTACTTGATAATCACCTTTATCTGTATTAGGTCTAAATTTTACTTCTTTAATTTGAATTATTTTTTGTTTTTTTTTTTGCTCTTTAAATAATTTACTTTTTTTATATAAAAATTTTCCATAATTCATAATTTGACAAACTGGAGGTTCAGCATTTGGACTTATTTCTACTAAATCCAAACCAAATTTTAAAGATTGAAATAATGCTTCTTTTAAACTAACTATTCCTATTTTTTCGCCTTTAATTCCTATTAAACGTACTTTTAAAGAACGGATTTCATCATTAATACGATTTTTCCTAATTATTTTATTTTTTTTTATACCTTTAATACTTTACTCCTCCAATAAATCAAAACTATAAATTTTAATTAAATTAATTAATCTAAAAATAAAATTATCAATATTTGATAATTTAAATTTTTTACCTAAACGATTTCTTACACTAATAGAATTATTTTTAATCTCCTCATCCCCACAAATAATAATATACGGAACTTTTTTTATTATATTTTCTCTTATTTTATAACTAATAGATTCATATTTTAAATTCATTTTTACCCGTATTCCTGCTAAATAAAATTTATTAAATATTTTTCTAACATAACTATTATGTTTATAATTAACACTTAAAATAACTACTTGTATAGGAGATAACCATGTTGGAAAATTACCTAGATATTCTTCAATTAATATCCCAATAAATCTTTCCATTGAACCTAATATAGCTCTATGTATTATAATAGGTGATTTTTTTTTATTATTTTTATTAAAATAAAATACATTTAAACGTTTTGATAAATAAAAATCTAACTGAATAGTTCCACATTGCCATTTTCTGCCTAAAGAATCTTTTAAAATAAATTCTATTTTAGGACCGTAAAAAGCACCTTCACCTTTTTTATAATTAAAATTTAAATTACTTTCTTTTAATACTTCCTCTAAAGATTTCTCAGCAACATCCCAAATATCATTATCACCAATACGTTTTTTAGGTCTAGTAGAAAAATTAATAATAATATTTAAAAAATTAAAAATTTTATAAACTTCAAAAATCATTTTTATACAAATATTAATTTCTTTTTTTATTTGATCTTTAGAACAAAAAATATGAGCATCATCTTGAGTAAAGCTACGAACTCTCATTAAACCATGTAATGAACCAGAAGATTCATTTCGATGACAATTTCCAAATTCAGCAATTCTCAATGGTAAATCCCGATAAGATTTTACACCTATCTTAAATAATTCAATATGACCAGGACAATTCATAGGTTTAATACAATAATCTTTATTATCAAAATTTATTAAAAATAAAGAATCTTTATAATTTTTCCAATGACCACTTTTTTTCCATAAATAACTATTCATAAGAGTAGGAGTTTTTACTTCTTCATATAAATATTCTTTTAATTTATTTCTAATAAAATTCTCTAATTCCCTAAAAATTATCCAACCTTCTGTATTCCAAAAAATCATACCTGGAGATTTTTCTTGAATATAAAATAAATTAAGTTTTTTACCTATTTTTCTATGATCTCTTTTTTTTAATTCATTAATATTATTTAAATATTTTTTTAAATCTTTTTTATAAATAAAACAAACTCCATAAATTCTTTGAAAAACTTTTTTAATATTATTTATTTTAGAATAAACCCCAGATATTTTTTGCAATTTATAATATTTACAAAAACTAATATTTGGAACTTGAGGAAAAATACTTATATCATAATGTTCTTCATGAAAATATAAAAAATATTTTTTAAAATTATAATAATTTTTTATAAAAAAAATTTTATAAATATCTTTTGAAAAAAATAAAATATATATAAAAATTAAAAAAGATATTTTTACTTGTAAAATATTATATTTTTTTTTAATAAGAAAATTAATATTTTTTTCTAATAATAAAATATCTTTATTTTTAAAAGAATGTTTTATATCAACATCATAATAAAAACCATCCTTTGTAAACCCACTATTAACTAATTTAGATTTTGGAAAACATTTTTTTATAGAATATCCTAAAACATGAATAAAAGAAGAACGAATAATATTAAAAGAATCAGGATGATTTTTATTAATAAAAGAAACAAAAGCATCATTTTTAATAATAGTATTTATATCTACAAGAATTCCATTTACATAACCAGCTATACAATCTTTTTTAAAATTATATTTAATATCTTTAGCTATATTTAATAAAGTAACTTTATTATAATATATTTTTTTAAAACCATTTATAAATGTTATAACAAACATTATATAATCCTTAAATCACAATTTTACTTTGTACTAAAAAAAATAAAAAAAAAAAAAAAAAAAAAATAAATGTCAGCCTAAAGACTGACATTCAAAAAAAAATAATAATAAAAAAAAATTAAAAACGTTTATTTACTGCTTTAAATAAATTTTTAATTATTTTAATACTATCATCCCAATTTAAACAAGGATCAGTTATAGATTTCCCATAAATTAAAGAATCTGTATTATTAATATCTTGCGATCCTTCTTCGATAAAACTTTCTATCATAACACCAAAAATTTCTTTTGAACCATCAAAAATTTGTTTAGAAACAGATTCAGCAACATGATGTTGATTTTTATGATTTTTTAAAGAATTTCCATGACTAAAATCAATCATTAAATATTCTGGTAAAAAAAATTTTTTTAAAATTTTAACTGCATTTTTTATATCTTTATAATGATAATTAGGTTTTTTTCCTCCACGCATAATAATATGACCAAAAGGATTTCCACTAGTATGATTAATAGTCATCTTTCCGTGCTTATCTGGCGCCAAAAATAAATGTCTTGCTCTTGTAGCTCTAATAGCATCAATAGCAATATTTATATTTCCATCTGTTCCATTTTTAAAACCAACTGGACAAGACAAAGCAGAAGCCATTTCTCTATGAATTTGACTTTCTGTAGTTCTTGCTCCAATAGCACCCCAACTAATTAAATCAGCAATAAATTGACCAATAACCATATCTAAAAATTCCGTTGCTGCTGGTAACCCTAACATATTTATATCTAATAATAACTTTCTTGCAACAGATAAACCATGATTAACTCTAAAACTACCATTTAAATCAGGATCAGAAATCAAACCTTTCCAACCTACTACAGTTCTAGGTTTTTCAAAATAAGTTCTCATAATAATTTCTAAACAAGATTTATATCTTTTTCTTAATTCTACTAAACGATTTGCATATTCTATAGCAGCAACAGGATCATGTACAGAACATGGACCAATAACAACTAATAACCTTTTATCTTTTCCTGTCATAATATTAGCAATATTTTTTCTAGTGCAAATTACATTATCCATAATTTTTGAAGTAATTTTATAACTTTTAGCTAAATTCGCAGGTGTAATCAATGGATCTATTCGTATAGTTCTTAATTCATCAGTTTTTTTCATTAAATTCTCAAAATAATTTTTAAAATTTTATTTAAAAAAATATTTTATTTAAAATTAAAAATTTTAAAAGTATAATATTATTTAATTCATAAAATAATAATATATATATTAAAATATTTATATAATAAATACAAAATAATTATAAAAGAATAATAAAAAAAAAATTATTTTAAATATATTTACATTCTTATTTTTTTAAAATATAATTTTAAATATTAAAAAATTAATAAAAAATATATATAAATATGAAAAAAAAAAAAAAAAATATATAAAATTAACAAAATCTTCAAGAAAAGAAATTTTAAAACTTATTAAAAAAAAAAATAAATATAAAGGAATTAGAATTAGAATTAAAAAAAATGGTTGTGCTGGATATAAATATTTTTTAAAATTTTCAAAAAATATTAAAAAAAAAGAAAAAATTTTCTTTTGTAATAAAAAAAAAATAAAATTTTTAATTAAAAAAAAACAACAACCATACATATTAGGAATAAAAATAGACTCTATTAAAAAAGGTTTAAATAAATATTTTATATTTAAACACAAAATACAAAAAAATTTTTGTGGTTGCAAAACAAGTTTTAGTATATAAAATTTAATTCATCCAAACTAATAAAAAATAATTTTTTTTCCCTTTTGATAATAATGTATATTTATTATATAATTTATCTTTTTTTTTAAAAACATAATAAATATTATTTATTTTTTTTTTATTAATACAAATAGAATTAGACAAAATCATATTACGAGCTTGATTTTTCGAAAAAGATAATTTAGATAACAATAAAACTTTTTGTAAATCTACAAAACCTTTTAAAAATAAATAAGATAAACCATCTTGCATCAATTTTTTAAAATCATTTTTTTTTAAATAATCAACATTTCCAAAAAATAAACTTTTTGTAATACGTTTTGCTGATAAAAAATTTTTTTTTCCATGAACTAATATAGTAATAAATTTAGCAATTTTATATTTAATATAATTTGGATTTATTTTTTTACAAAAATATTTTTCTTCTATATTAATTAATTGAAATAAAGGAAAAATAGTAAAATATTTTAAAAATTTCATAATATCTTTATCATTGATATTTATCCAAAACTGAAAAAATTTATAAGGACTAGTTTTTTTATTATCTAACCAAATAGTATTATTTTCTGTTTTTCCAAACTTTATACCATTAGATTGCATTAATAAAGGACAAGTTACACCAAATACTTTAGATTTATATAATTTTTTTGTTAAATGAATTCCAGAAATAATATTACCCCATTGATCCGAACCACCAATTTGTAAAATTACATTATATTTTTTATTTAAATAAGAAAAATCATAAGCTTGTAATAAATTATATGAAAATTCACTAAATAAAATTCCTTTTTTAGAAAATTTTAACCTATTTTTAATAAATTCTTTATTAATCATTGATTTTACTGAAAAATATTTTCCTATATTTTTTAAAAAAAAAATAACATTTATTTTCTTAAACCAATTATAATTATTTAAAAAAATACCTTTATTTTTTCCTTTATTAAAATTTATAAATAAAGAAATATTTTTATAAATATTTTTGATCCAAAAATTTATTATATTAAAATTAATTTCATTTCTTAATTTATTTTTAAAACTAGGATCTCCAATTATACTTGTAGCAGAACCTATAAGAATAATAGGTTTATGACCATAAATTTGAAATAAACGTAAACACAATAAAGGTAAAATATGACCAATATGTAAACTTTCAGCAGTAGGATCAAAACCACAATATAAAGAAATAATATCATTTTTTAATATTTTAATTATTCTTTTTTCATTTGTAATTTGAGATATTAAACCTCTTTGCTTTAATTCATTTAATAATTTACAAATATACATTTATTTTCCAAAAAAAATTAATTATATTAAAAAAAATTAAAATTAAATATTATTATATATATGATCTACAATAATTTTTTATAAAAAATCTATTTTAATATTTACCAAATCTACTTTTAAATAAAAAAATTGTTATTTTTAAAATCTTTAAAATTAAATTTACAGAAAATTTATTCTTATAATATTATAAAAATTAAACTTAAATCATTAATACAAATAAAACCTTTTAAAAAAAAAATATTTAATAAAATTAATATCTTTAATTTTAAACTATATAATTAAATTATTAAAATATTTTTCAAAATTATAAAAATTTCAATAATAAAAATATAACTAAATACTAAATATCCTAAAATTTAAATTCCTAATTTTAAAGATCTTGCAATATTAATAAAATAAAAAATTTTTAAAAAAAAATTTAAAATTAATACAATTTAAAGTTTTTTAAATAACATCAAAATAAAATAAAGTTTTATTAATATATTTTACTATTTTAAAAAATCATTATTTAATAAAAAAAAATACAATATTTAATTTATACAATAATCTTTCAGGAAATTCAACGATATCAATATTAAAATTAAAATTTTTTTAATATCAATTAATTTAAATATAACAATAATAATTCTAATAAACATATTATATTTCTAAAATTATTATAATAAATATAAAAATAATATTTAATTTTATATTTTAAAATATAATATAAATAAAAAAATGAAAAATATATTTAAAAATTATAAATATAAAAAAAATTTAATTGCATATAGCGGAGGATTAGATTCAACAATATTAATTTATTTATTTATTAAAAATAAAAAAAAAATTAGAGCAATTCACATTGATCATCATCAAAATGAAACATCTTACATATTTACACAACATTGCAAAAAAACATGCAAAAAAAAAAATATTAATTTAATTATTAAAAATATATATATAAAAAATATTCAAAAATATGGATTTGAATCAATCGCAAGAAAATTACGTTACAAAAAAATAATAAAATGCTTAAAGAAAAAAGAAATAATAATTACAGGACACCATGAAAATGATAATATAGAAACAATAATATTATCTATAAAAAGAGGTAGTGGTCCTTTAGGTTTATCTGGAATTAAAAAAATAAAAAAATTTAAAAAATCAAAAATATTTAGACCATTAATTAAAATAAAAAAAAAATATATATATAAATTAGCAAAAAAAAAAAATATAAATTATATAAATGATAAAAGTAATGAAAATATTAAATACGATAGAAATTTTATAAGAAAAAAAATATTACCTATAATTAAAAAAAGATGGCCATATTTTAAAAAAAATATTCTAAAAACATCTAAATTATGTAACGAACAAAATATTTTATTAAAATATTTTATTAAAAAAGAAATAAAAAATATAATTATTGATTATAATAAAATAAATATATTTAAAATAAAATATATGAATAAAATAATATTAAAAAACATATTAATATATTGGATAAAAAAAAATACTAAAATAATAATTTCAAAAAAAATTATTAAAAATATAAAAAAAAATATAATATTTAATAAAAAAAAAATATATAAAAAAATAAATATTAAAAATTTTGAAATTAGAAAACACAAAAAAATAATTTATATAACAAAAAAAAATAAAAATAAAATTAAAAAAATATATTGGAATAAAACAAAAATACCACTAATTTTACCATATAATTTAGGATTTTTAATATTAGATAAAAAAAAAAATAAAAAAAAAATTAAAAAAAAAAAAAAAAATAAAAAAATAAATATAAGATTTTATAAAAAAGGAAAATTTAATCAATATAATAGTAAAAAAAAAATAAATATAAAAAAAATATGGAAGAAATTTAACATACCAACATGGGAAAGAAAAAATATACCAATAATTTTTAACAAAAATAAATTTATAAAAATAATAAATAAATTTAATATAAATAAATTTAATATAAATAAAAAAATTTTTTATATATCATGGAAAAAATAATTTTATTTTATAATATTATTTTTATAAATACGATTATATAAATTTTTAAAAAAAGAAATTTTATGATTTAATAATGGTTTATCAATATTATAAAAAAATAATTTTTTATTTAAAAAAAATTCTGATTTTTTAACTAAAACAGGTGTAATAGGTTTTAAAAAAGTTATTAAAATTCTAAATAAATTAATACCCATAGAATAAATCATATGCAATTTACTATTAAAATAAAAATTATTAGAATATTTCCAAGGTTTTTCATCATTAATATATTTATTTGCTATATCAGATAAATGTATTATTTTTTTAATTATAATATTATAATTTCTATTTTCAAAATGAAAAATAATATTAAAAGATTTTTTAACAAAATAATTATATAAATCATAATTATAAATTACTTCAGATAAAGTATTATTAAATTTTTTATTAATAACCTTAGAACTTCTAGAAGCTAAATTAACAATTTTATTAACTATATTAGAATTAATTGTATTAACAAAATCTTCAATATTTATCTCTATATCTTCAATATTATTAGATAATTTAGAAGCATAATAATAACGTATACTATCAGAATCATAATATTTTAACCATTTTTTTGCAGTAATAATAATATTTCTAGATTTAGACATTTTAAAATTATTAAAAGTAACATAACCATGTACAAAAATTTTAGTAGGTTTTCTAAAAGAAACTCCTTCTAATATTGAAGGCCAAAATAAACTATGAAAATAAATAATATCTTTCCCAATAAAATGATATAATTCAGTTTTAGTATTTAATGTAAAATATTCATTAAAATTTATATTTTTTTTATTACAAAAATTATTAAAAGAACTAATATAACCTATAAGAGCATCAAACCAAACATAAAAAAATTTATTATATTTTGGGATCTTAAAACCAAAATATGGATTTTCTCTAGAAATATCCCATAATTTTAAACCATTTTTTAAAAATTCTTTAGTTTTATTTAAAACTGATTTTTGAAAAACTCCAGTTTTAATCCATTTTTTTAAAAAAAAATTAAAATAAGGTAAATTAAAAAATAAATGCGTAGAATATTTTAATACCGGTTTTTCATTAGAAAGAATAGATCTTGGTTTAATAAGATCTAATGAAGAATAAACAGAACTACAATTTTCACAAATATCACCATATTGATTTTTAAAAAAACAATAAGGACAAATTCCAATTAAAAACCTATCTGGTAAAAACATCTTATTATCAAGATCATAATATTGTAATATTTTTTTTTTTTTTATTAATTTTTTTTTTTTTAAAATATTAAAAAATCTTTTTAAAAAAAAAAAATGTTCATTTTTATGCGTAGAATAATAATTATCATGAATAATATTAAATTTATTAAAAATAAATTTATGTTCAGATATATTTTTTTTAACAAAATCTTCTGGTTTTAAATTTTCTTTTTTACATTTTAACATTATAGGAGTTCCATGAGCATCACCAGCGCATATAAAATATATTTCATTTTTTAACATACGATGATAACGAACCCATATATCCGCTTGAATATTTTCCAATAAATGACCCAAATGCAAAGAACCATTAGCATATGGTAACGCACAAGTTACTAAAATTTTTCTTTTATTTTTTTTCATTATAAATAACTATTTTAAATATTTATTAAAATAAGATAATATTATATTATTTTAATAAAATTAATTAAATTTATTAAATATTATTTAATATATCATTTTAAAATCATTTTTCTTCATAAATTTCTTCTTGTTTATAATATTTTTTTTTTTTTCTATAATTATAAGGAATACTTACTTTATTAGACAAAGTTTCAAAACTAATAGCAGCAATTAACATACCAGGTCTTAAACCTAAAGCAACTTTTCCTGCATTAAAAAACTCTAAAACAATTTTTCCTTTCCAACCAGGATCTATCCTATGAGAAGTTACATGTATCATTAAACCTAATCTTGCTAACGAAGATTTTCCATCAATCCAACCAACTAAAGTATCAGGAATTTTAACATTTTCTAAAGTAATCCCTAAAGCAAAAGAACCTGGTTGTAATAAAAATATATTTTTTTCTTTTATTAATATTTTTTTACTAATTAATTTTTTAAATTTTTTATTAATATTTTTTCTAGAATCCCCTAAATCAATAAAATTAACTTTATATTCATTTAATATTCTAAATTCATTTCCTAATTTTAAATCAACAGTAATGCCATGAATATTTTTTTTTTTAGGAAAAGGATAAATAATTATTTTATTTAATTTCATCCATAATTTAATATCCTTATCACATAGCCTCATTAAAATATAATCCTTAAATAAAAAATAAATTAATCCCAATTAGTATGAAATATACCCTTTTTATCAATACGTTTATAAGTATGCGCTCCAAAAAAATCACGTTGTGCTTGAATTAAATTAGAAGATAAAAATTTTGATCTATAAGAATCATAATAAGAAATTGCAGAAGATAAAACCGGAACAGAAATTCCATTTAAAACAGCAAAAGAAACTATTTCTCTTAAAGAATTTTGATAATTATTAGCTATCTTTTTAAAATATGGAGTTAATAATAAATTAACTACCTTGTTATTATCTTGATATACATCTTTTATCTTTTGTAAAAATTTTGCTTTAATAATACAACCTGATCTAAAAATTTTAGCAATATTAGAAAAATTTAAATTCCAACAATATTTTTTAGAAGCAATTTTTAATTGATAAAATCCTTGAGCATAAGCAATAATTTTACCTAAATATAAAGCTTTTCTCAAATTTTCTATAAAAATTTCTTTACCTTTTTTTATAATTTTTAAATTTTTAGGACCTTTTAATAAATCAGATGCTAATATTCTTTGTGTTTTTAAAGAAGAAATATAACGAGAAAAAACAGATTCTGTTATTAAAGATAAAGGAACACCTAAATTTAAAGCGCTATTACTTACCCATTTTCCAGTTCCTTTATTTTCAGCACAATCTAAAATCAAATCTATTAAATATTCACCTTTATTATTTTTTTTTAAAAATATTTTAGAAGTAATTTTTATTAAATAACTTTTTAATTCTCCTTGATTCCAAGAATTAAAAATTTCTGACAATTCTTTATTACTCATTCCTAAAAAATTTTTTAATAAAAAATAAACTTCTGATATTAATTGCATATCAGCATATTCAATACCATTATGAACCATTTTTACATAATGACCCGAACCATCATTTCCAATATAACTAACACAAGGAATATTATTATATTTTGCAGAAATTTTTTTTAATATAGGTTCAACAAACTTATAAGATGAATAATCACCACCTGGCATAATAGAAGGTCCATATAAAGCTCCTTTTTCTCCCCCAGAAATTCCCGCTCCAATAAAACGGAAACCCATTTTAGATAATTTTTTACTTCTTTTAATAGTATCTTTGTAAAAAGAATTACCACCATCAATTAAAATATCATTTTTTTTTAAATAAGGAATAATTAAATTTATTATATCATCAGTAGCTTTTCCTGATTTTACCATTAATAAAACTAATCTAGGAGTTTTTAAAGATTGTAAAAAATCTTTAATAGAATAATAAGGAAAAATTTTTTTTTTATTTTTATTACCAATAAATTCTTTTGTTTTTTGCGAAGATCTATTAAAAACAGAGACACTATAACCACAATTTTCAATATTTAATGCTAAATTTTGACCCATCACAGCCATTCCAACAACACCAATTTGTTTTTTTGAAAACATTCATTTCTCCAATTTTAATTTTAATATTTATTATATTAAAAAATACTTCTTTTATAAAGATTATTAATAATTTTATGTAATTTAATATTTTTTTTAGATAATAAAACTAAAAAATGATAAATTAAATCAGAAGCTTCATCAATTAAATTTTTTTTATTATTTTTTAAAGAAGATATCACAACTTCAATAGATTCTTCTCCAAATTTTTGAACAATTCTATTAATTCCTCTATTATATAAATATTTTGTATAAGAATTATTATTATTATTATATTTTTTTTCTTTTATATTACTTTCTAATTTATACAAAAATAAAAAATTAGAATAAGGATATGAAAAACAACTAGATTTTTTTAAATGACAAGTAAAACCAATAGAATTTACTAAAACTAATAAAGTATCATTATCACAATCATGCAATATATTAATTAAATTTAAAAAATTACCAGAAGTTTCTCCTTTCATCCATAACCTTTTTTTAGTTCTAGAATAAAAAATTAAAAAACCAGTTTCTTTAGTTTTATTAAATGCTTTACGATTCATATACGCTAACATTAAAACTTTTCCATTAAAAATATTTTGAACAATAACAGGAATCATTCCATTAACTTTTTTCCAATCAATTTTTATATTTTTAAAAATACTTAACACTCTCTTATTTCCACTCCTTTTTTAAATAAATAATATTTTAATTTTTTAATATTAATTTTTTTTTTATGAAAAACAGAAGCCGCTAATGCTCCATCAACATTAACTAATTTAAATACATCATAAAAATGTTTCATTTTTCCAGCTCCACCAGATGCTATTAACGGAACTTTACAAATTTCACGAACCATTTGCAATTGTTCTAAATCATAACCTAAACAAACCCCATCTTGATTCATAACATTTAAAACAATTTCTCCAGCTCCAAAATCCTGAACTTTTTCAACCCATTCTAAAGTATTCCATATAGTTTTTTTTTTTTTATTTAAATCTCCAGTATATTGATAAACTTCATAATTTTTAGTATATTTATTAAACCAAGAATCAATACCAATAACAACACATTGAGAACCAAAATATTTAGCTATTTGATAAATTAAATTAGGATTTTCAATAGCTGGAGAATTAATAGAAATTTTATCAGCTCCCAAAGACAAAATATTTTCTACATCTTGAATAGATTTAATACCTCCAGCAACACAAAAAGGTATATTAATAATTTTTGCAATAGAATAAATCCATTTTCTATCTACCAATAAAGATTTTGAAGAAGCTTGAATATCATAAAAAACTATTTCATCTGCTCCTTCATAAATATAACGTTTTACTAAAGATAAAATATCTCCAACAATTTTATGATTTTTAAATCTAACTCCTTTTACAACAATTCCATTTTTTACATCTAAACAAGGAATAATTCTTTTCGCTAACATAAATTAGCCTCTATAAAAGAAAATTTCTCTTCTAATAAAGCTTTTCCTATAATAATATCATTTACACCTATTTTTTTTAATAAAATTATATCATTAATATTAGAAACTCCGCCTGAAGATTGAAGATGAATCTTAGGATATTTTTTTAATATTTCCTTATATAAATTAATATTAGGACCTAATAAAGTTCCATCTTTAGATATATCTGTACATAATAAATATCGAAGACCAAAAGATAAATAATATTCAATAATATCTTCTAATAAAATTTTTGTATTAATTTTCCAACCATTAATATATATTTCTTTTTTTTTTTTTTTATTAATCTTTACATCTAAAGCTAAAACTATACATTCTGAACCATATATTGTAAAAATTTTTTTAACAAAATTTTTATTATTAATTGCTAATGAACTTAAAACAATACGCTTTGCTCCTGATTCTAATAAAAAATCTATATCAAATTGTGTTCTTATACCACCTCCTATTTGAATATTTATTTTTTTTACAGAAGATAAAATTTCTTTTAAAAAAAAATTTTGTTTATTTTTAACATTATCAGCACCATTCAAATCTACTAAATGAACAAAATTAGCTCCTTGAGATTGATATTTTGATAAAGTTTCAAAAACATTATTATAATAATACTTTTTTTTATTATAATTTCCTTTATATAAACGAACTATTTTACCATTAATAAAATCTAAAGATGGTATAATCATAATTATATCTCTAAAAAATTTTTTAATAAATGCAATCCAACTGTTCCAGATTTTTCAGGGTGAAATTGCACACCAAAAAAATTATTTTTTTGTAATGCAGCAGTAAATTTACATCCATATTTAGTTTTTAAAATAGAATATTTATTTAAAAATAGTATATATTTATGTAAAAAATAAAATCTAGAACCTTCCAAAATATTCTTAAATAAAACATTTTTTTTACAAGAAAAAACTTTATTCCATCCTATATGAGGTAAAGGTAAATTATTATTTAAACAAGTTATTGAATATTTAATAATATTTAAATTTTTAACACTTTTAGATTCTTCACTATACTTACAAAATAATTGCATTCCCAAACAAATTCCTAATATAGGATTAGAATAATTTTTAATTAAATCTACTATTTTTTTTTTTTTTAAAACATCCATTGCAGAAAAAGGAGTTCCAACTCCTGGAAAAATAATTCTTTTAGAAGAAACAATATCAGAATATTCATTACTTATAATAGGAGTATAACCTAACCTACGAATTGCAAATTTTACAGAAGAAAAATTAGCACAACCAGTATCTAATATTAAAACCTTCATTATAAAACACCTTTTGAAGTAGGCAAATACAAACCTTTAATCTTCATAGCTTTTCCTAAAGCTTTTCCAAAAACTTTAAATAAAGATTCAAAAATATGATGATCATTTTTACCTTTTGCGCTTAAATGTATATTTATTTTCATTGAATTTGAAAGAGAAATAAAAAAATGCTTAATCATTTCCGAACTTAAATCTCCAATATATTGAAATTTAAAATCAACTTTAAAAATTAAATACGATCTTCCTGAAATATCTATAATA
Source organism: Buchnera aphidicola (Greenidea ficicola) (assembly GCF_039386055.1). Classification (GTDB taxonomy): domain Bacteria; phylum Pseudomonadota; class Gammaproteobacteria; order Enterobacterales; family Enterobacteriaceae; genus Buchnera_K; species Buchnera_K aphidicola_A. The sequence continues at coordinate 70,049 of NZ_CP135012.1, read as the reverse complement.
CATTTTGAAAAACTTTCATCCATAGAAACTACAAAACTAAATCTTTTTATTCCTATTTTATTCCCTAAAGTTTTTAATAATGCTTTTCCTAATAAAATAGCAACATCTTCTATAATATGATGATCATCAATTTTTAAATTTCCTATTACAATAACATTCATAAAAAATCCAGCATGTATTGCAATTTGTTCTAACATATGATCAAAAAAATTTATCCCTGTATTAATATTATTTTTTAATTTTTTATCTAAAAAAATTTCTATAAAAATATTTGTTTCTAAAGTATTACGAACTACTTTAATACAACGATTAATTTTAGTTAATTTAAAAGTAATTTTAGACCAATTATAATTATTTTTATTATATAAAATTCCTTTAACTCCTGCGTTTTTAGCTAACTCCATATCTGTTTCACGATCACCAATAACATAACTATTTTCCAAATCTATTAAATTACTTGATAAAATAGATTTTAATAAAAATATTTTAGGTTTTCTACAAACACAATTTTCATAAGAATAATGAGGACAAATTAAAACTTTTTCAAAAAAAACACCTTGAGAAGAAAAAACTTTTAACATAAAATTATTAGGAATATTAAAATTATTTTTTGAAAAATTTTTAGTTCCTAATCCATCTTGATTAGTTATAATAACCAACTTATATCCATAATTAATTAAATTAAATAAAGACCTTATAACATCAAATTCAAAATATAATTTATCTATTGAATCAACCTGAAAATTATTTAAAGGTTCATTAATTAATGTACCATCTCTATCAATAAATAAATATTTATTTAACACAACAATACCTTATTTTTAAATTATAAGATAAATTTTTTAACTTCATAATTAATTTTAAACACTCTAATTTCGTACCAATAGAAATTCTAATACAATTTTTTAAAAAATAATTTTTATTTTGATTTCTTAATATAATTCCATTATCCCATAAATATTTAAAAATAAAATTAGAATAATAAAAACAAACTAATAAATAATTTGCTGAACTATTAAAAATTTTTTTAACAAAAAAAAATTTTTTTAAAAAATTTATTAACCAAATTCTATTTGAATTAATAATTAAAACTTTATTTCTCATAAAAACTATATTTTTTTTTAATAAAGCTTGAGAAACAATATCTATAACTGGAGAAGATAAAGGATAAGGAGCAATAATTTTTAATAATATTTTAATTATAAAAGAATTCGCTATAATAAAACCACATCTTAAACCAGCTAAAGAAAAAGCTTTAGACATAGTTCTTAATATAATTAAATTAGGATATAAATATAAATATTTTAATAAATTTTTATCAAAAATAAATTCAATATAAGCTTCATCAACTATTAATAAAGATCTTTTATTAATACATTTTAAAAGATGCAAAACATTTTTTTTAGATAAAATTTTACCAGTAGGATTATTAGGTCTACACAAAAATATTAATTTAACATAATCAATATTTTTTTTTATTTCTTTAAAATTTAAATTTCCATTTTTAAATGTAGTAATAATTATACTTTTAATACCAATAATTTTAGAACTTATATGATACATACCATATGTAGGAGGAAAAAACATAATTTTATCTTTATTAGGATCACAAAAAGCTCTAATTAATAAATCTATTGCTTCATCAGAACCCCTACTAATTAATAAATTTTTAGAAGAAATTTTAGAATTATTTAAATAATTAACATATCTTTTTAAAATTAAATAAGATTGAGGCTCAGGATATCTATTAAAATAATTATTTTTTAAAAAAAAAAAATTATTATAAGGAGATTCATTAGCATTTAACCAAACATCTCCTGTACCACCAATTTTTCGTGCAGATTTATAAGGTATTAATTTTAATATCTTATTACGTACTAATTTTTTTATATCCATAAAATTTATATTATTATTCTCTAAATAGAATTTAATCTTATTGAAACAGCTTTATAATGAGCGTCCAATTTTTCAAAAGTAGATAATATTTTTATAGTAGAAGAAATTTTTTTTAATCCATTTTTAGTTAATTCCTGTACCATAATTCTTTTTTGAAAATCTACTAAACTTAAACCAGAAAAAGTTTTTACATTTCCATAAGTTGGTAAAACATGATTAATCCCAGAAGCATAATCACCAACAGATTCTGGAGACCAAGGTCCTAAAAAAACAGATCCAGCATTAACTATTTTAGATAATAAAGATCTAGCTTTTTTACATTGTATTATTAAATGCTCTGGAGCATAAATATTTGATATCTTTAAACAATCTTCAATATTTTTAGTAATAATAAAATAACTATTTTTTAAAGATTTTTTTATAATTTCTTTTCTTGATAATTTATTTAATTGTTTTTTTATTGATAACAAAACTAAATCAACTAAAATTTTACTATTAGTTAATAATAATACTTGCGAATCCTTACCATGTTCTGCTTGAGATAATAAATCAGAAGCAACAAAATCAGGATTAGATTGCTTATCTGCAATAACAACTACTTCAGAAGGTCCTGCTAACATATCTATATCAGTAAAATTAAAAGATTTATTAACTTGCTTTTTAGCTTCAGTTACATATAAATTTCCAGGTCCAAAAATTTTATCAACTTTTGGAATACTTTCTGTTCCAAAAGCCATAGCAGCAATTGCTTGAGAACCTCCAATTTGAAAAATATTATCTACTCCGCAAATATAAGAAGCAACATATAATAATTCATTAGAAATTGGAGGAGGAGAACAAAGAACTATTTCTTTACATTTTGCAAGATAAGCTGGAATAGACAACATTAAAACTGTAGATAATAAAGGAGAAGACCCTCCTGGAATATATAATCCAACTTTATTAATAGGTTTAATTAATTGTTGACATCTTATTCCTATATCAGTAATAACATCTATTGAATTCATACTTTGTGATAAATGAAAATATTCAATATTTTTAGAAGCAATTAAAACAGATTTTTTAATATCTTTATGAACTTGTAAAAAACTATTTTTAATAATTTTTTTAGAAACAAAAAAACTTTTTATTTTTTTTTTATCAAATTTTTTCGTATAAAAATATAACGCCTTATCTCCCTTATTTTTTACATCATAAATTACTTTTTTAATATTTTCTTTTAAAATATTTTTTTTAAAAAATTCTGGCCTTAATAATATTTCTTTTTTTTTTAAAACATTTAATTTATCCCAAAAAAAAATATTTTCTTTAAGAAAATTCATATAAAATTACTCCATCATTTTTTCAATAGGAAGAACTAAAATAGAACTAGCTCCTAATAATTTTAATTCTTCCATAGTTTCCCAAAATAATGTCTCACTACTCACCATATGAACTGCTACTCTACTATTATCTCCTGCTAATTGTAAAACTGTTGGTTTTTCAGCTCCTCGTAACAATCTAACAACATCTTTTAATTTATCAATAGATATATGCAACATTATATATTTAGATTCTCTAGCTTTAATAACACCTTGTATACGAATAAGTAATTTATTAATTAATAATCTTTTAATATTTGATATATAACCAACTCTAGAAATTAAACAAGCATTAGAAAAATATATTGTTTCAACTTCATATAAACCATTAGATTCTAAAGTAGAACCTGTAGAAACTAAATCACAAATAGAATCTGATAAACCTGTACAAGGGGCTAATTCAACAGATCCATTTAATATACATAATTTAAAACGTATATTATTTTTATATAAATATTTCTTTAAAATATTAGGATAAGAAGTAGCTATTCTAGCATTTTCTAAACACTTCAAACCATAATATTTAAAATTTAAAGGCATTGCTAAAGATAAACGACAAAAACCAAAATCTAAACTTCTTAATATTTTATAAAAAGTAAATTTTTTATATTTTTCACATTGTAAAATTTTTTCTTCTAAAACATTTTTACCAACAATTCCTAAATCAACAACTTGATCAATAATTAATCCTGGAATATCATCATCTCTTACACGCATAATGTCAATTGGCATATTTTCTGAAAAAGAAACTAAACGATCTTCTTCAAAATTAATCTTTATTCCACACTTTTTTAAAAGATCTTGAGAATCTTTACTTAAACGACCAGATTTTTGCATAGCTATTCGTAAACGATTATTACTATAAAACATATGCTTTAAACCTTTTATTTTTAAATATATTAAAATATTCATAAAAAATTATATTTAAATTAATTTAAAAATATCAATAATTAAAATTTATTATTCATTAATAAAATAATTACAGCATTATTACCAAACATTTTTTTAGCAGTGAAAAAAGAGATAATACTAGGATGTTTTAATAACCAATAAGGTATATTATTTTTTAAAATATTTTTACCATGACCATGTAATAAACCAGCACAAAAAATCTTTTCTTTATAACATAAATTCATTAAAATTCCAATTTCTCTTTTCGCTCTATATTGATTTACACCATGCAAATCAACTAATATTTCTGGCATATATTTCTTTTTACAAAAATTATTTACATTAATAATATTTTTATTTAAATAAAAACATTTAGAAAATTTATTAAAATAATATAAATAATTATCATTTATATTATAATTTCGATTAATAAAAAAATAACTAATATGCATATTTTGATCAATCATATTTCTTTTCAATTTCATTTCTATCTGATTAATATACAATCTTCTATTATGAAAAATAGTATCTTGTTTAATTTTTGAAATTCCTTTCATATATAAACGAAATAAATCATTTTTTTTAAAAATAGACATAATTCATACTTATTATATTTTATAAAAAAAAATTTAATAATTAATAATATATTATATTAATATATTCTTAAAAAGTAAATAATAAAAAAAATAATAAAATATCAAATTTTATTTTATTAAAATATTTAATACAATAATATATTATTATATTAAATAAAATAAACAAGGAAAAAAAATGCCAGGAAATAGTATAGGAAAAATGTTCCGTGTTACTACTTTTGGAGAATCACATGGAATAGCATTAGGTTGTATTATAGATGGAATGCCTCCAGGAATAAAAATTTCTGTAAAAGATATACAAAAAGAACTAAACAAAAGAAAACCAGGAACTTCAAAATATACCACACAAAGAAAAGAAATGGATACAATAGAAATATTATCAGGAATTTTTAAAGGAAAAACAACAGGAACAAGTATAGGAATGACAATATATAATACCGATCAACGATCACAAGATTATAAAAACATTAAAAATATTTTTCGTCCAGGACATGCAGATTATACATACCAAAAAAAATATGGTTTAAGAGATTATAGAGGGGGAGGTAGATCATCAGCAAGAGAAACAACCATGAGAGTAGCAGCAGGAGCTTTCGCAAAAAAATTTTTAAAAAAAAAATATAATACTAAAATTATAGGATATGTATCACAAATAGGAAAAATAAAATGTAATTTAATTAACGAAAAAGAAATTAATAAAAATCCATTTTTTTGTGCTGATATAAAAAAAATACCTATAATAAAAAAAAAAATAAACAAATTAATAAAACAAGGAAATTCTATAGGAGCAAAAATAACCGCTATTGCAAAAAACATACCACAAGGTTTAGGAGAACCAGTATTTGATAAATTAGATGCTGAAATAGCACATGCAATTATGGGAATTAATGCAGTAAAAGGAATAGAAATAGGAGATGGTTTTTCAGTAATTAAAAAAAAAGGAAATGAACATAGAGACGAAATGAATAAAAAAGGATTTATTAGTAATAATGCAGGAGGTATATTAGGAGGTATAAGCACTGGAGAAAATATTATAATAAACGCTGCATTTAAACCAACATCAAGTATTTCTATTCCTGGAAAAACAATTAATAAAAAAAATCAAGAAAAAAAAATAATAACAAAAGGAAGACATGACCCTTGTGTTGGAATAAGAGCTGTTCCAATAGTAAAAGCAATGATATATATAATAATAATGGATCATGTATTAAGAAACAAAGCACAATGTGAAAAACTAAATCATAAAAAACAAAAATAATTACTATATAAAGGAAATATAAAATGTTTAAAGGAAGTATTGTTGCATTAATTACACCAATGGATATAAAAGGAAATATTTGTTTAAAAAGTCTTAAAAAAATAATATATTATCATATAAAAAATAAAACAAAAGCTATAGTTTCTGTTGGAACAACAGGAGAATCATCTACATTAAACCAAGAAGAACATATTAATGTAGTTCTTAAAACATTAGAAATTGCTGATGGAAAAATACCTATAATCGCAGGAAATGGTTCAAATTCTACTATAGAATCTATTACATTAACAAAAAAATTTGAAAAATCAGGAATATCTGCATGTCTTTCAGTAACTCCTTATTATAACAAACCAAATCAAAAAGGTTTATATTTACATTTTAAAAAAATAGCAAAAAATACAAATATTCCACAAATATTATACAATATCCCAAGTAGAACAGGTTGTGATTTATTACCAAAAACTGTAATTAAATTATCCAAAATAAAAAATATAATAGGAATAAAAGAAGCTAGTGGAGATTTATCAAGAATTAAAAAAATAAAAAAAAAAACAAAAAAAAATTTTTTGTTAATAAGCGGAGATGATGAAACAGCATTAAATTTTATAAAATTAGGAGGAAATGGAGTAATTTCTGTAACGGCTAATATCGCTGCAAAAAAAATGTATAAAATATTTTCACTTGCATTAAAAAAAAAATTTAAAAAAGCAAATAAAATTAATAATAAATTAATAAAATTACATAAAAATCTTTTTCAAGAAACAAATCCTTCTCCAATAAAATGGATAACAAAAAAAAAAAAATTAATGAAAAATAAAACTTTAAGACTACCTATGGTTTCAATTTCAAAAAAAACTAAAATTATTTTTATAAAAAATAACTTTATTTAAAATATTATATTACTTGTATAATTTTAAAAAAATTATACAAGTAATTTATTCATAATATCTTCATATAAAAAACTTAATAATTCTAAATCACTAACCTTAACACACTCATTATATTTATGAATAGTTTTATTAATTAAACCTAATTCAACAATTTGATCAGTTAATAAATTTAAAAATCTTCCATCAGAAGTCCCTCCACTAGTAGATAATTTAGTATCAATACTATTAAATTTTTTAATAGAACTAGAAACTACATTAATTAATTCAAATTTTTTATTTAAAAATGGCAAAGCAAATACTTTCCAATTAATTTCACAATCAAATAAATTATTATTAAAAATTTTATTTACTAATAAAACTATTTTTTTTGGTTGAATAATATTACTAAACCTAATATTAAATTGAAAACTTAATTCATCAGGAGACACATTACCACTTAAACTATTTGAAAAAATATTTGTAATTTGTAAACTTGTTGGTATAAAATCTTTATTTCCATTATCCCATTGATAATTTATTAATTTATTTAATAAAGGAATAATAATATGTATAGGATTTTTTAAATATTTAGGATATGCAACATGACCAGAAATTCCTTTAATTTTAATATTAAAAGTAATAGATCCTCTACGTCCAATTTTTATTACATCTCCTAAAATTTTTTCACTAGAAGGTTCTCCAACAATACAATAATCAATATATTGTTTTTTTTTTTTTAATAAATCTACTACTTTAACAATTCCATCAATTCCACTTGACTCTTCATCTGAAGTAAAAAGAAAAGATAATTTACCTTTATAACTATTATTTTTAGTTACAAAATTTTCCGCCGCAATAATCATAGAAGCTATAGCTCCTTTCATATCCGAAGCTCCTCTTCCAAATAAAATTTTATTTTTAAATAAAAAAGGATTAAAAGCTCCATATTTCCATTTCTTTTCATCTCCTCCTGGAACAACATCAGTATGACCTAAAAAATTTAAATGTTTTCCTTCAGAACCTCGATACGCAAAAATATTTTTTGTATTATTAATATTAAAAAAATATATTTTAAAACCTATATTTTTTAATCTTTTATAAATTATTTTTTGACAACCTAAATCTAATGGACTAACAGAAGGTATTTTAATTAATTGCATAGCTAAATTTACAACAGATGAATTCATATAAAATTTTCTTTTAAAAAAAAATTAAGATGAAAGATATAATTTAGATTTTTCAAAAATATTATTTAAATCAAATCCAAATTTATCAAACAAAATTTTCGATGGAGCTGATTTTGCAAATTTATTAATAGAAATAATTAACCCATCTATACCAACATATTTATACCAATAATCTCCTACTCCAGCTTCAACAACAATACGTTTTTTTATATAATCTGGAAATAAATATTTTTTATAATCATTATTTTGTTTATCAAAAACATCACAAGAAGGCATTGAAATAACTCTAGATCCATAATTATTTTTAAATAATTTTTTAGCAAGTTTTAAAGATAATTCTATTTCAGATCCAGTAGAAATTATAATAACATTATAATTTTTATTAATTAAAAATTCTTTTATTATATAAGCTCCTTTTTCAATATTTTTTATATTATTATTAATATTTTCATTAATAAATAATTCTTGTCTAGATAAAATTAAAGCTGTTGGACCATTATTTTTTAATGCATATTTCCAAGCTATTATTACTTCTAAATTATTACAAGGTCTCCAAATACTAATCTTTGGAATTAATCTTAAACTAGATAATTGTTCAATAGGTTGATGTGTTGGTCCATCTTCCCCTAAACCAATAGAATCATGAGTATAAATTAATATAACTTTAGTTTTCATTAAAGAAGCCATTCTAATTGCATTTCTAGCATAATCAGAAAATATTAAAAATGTACCAATATAAGGTATTACTCCTTTATGATGATACATACCATTAGCTATGGCAGTCATTCCAAATTCACGTACTCCATAATGAATATAATTCCCATTATTACTTTTAACTATATTTTTACATCCAGACCATTTAGTCAAATTACTAGGAGTTAAATCAGCAGAACCTCCGATTAATTCAGGTATCATGGGACCAATAAAATCTAATACATTTTTTGAAATTTGTCTAGTTGATAAAGATTGTTTATTTTTTTTATTTAATATAAAAAAATCATTTATTTTTTTTTCAAAATTAAAAGGTAAAAATCCATTCATTCTTCGAATATATTCTGAATATAATTTTGGATAATTTATTTTATAACTATCCATTAAAATATTCCATTTATTTTCTAAAGAAAAACCTTTTTTTTTAGCATCCCATTTTTCATAAAAAAATTTTGGAATTTCAAAAGCATTATACTTCCAATTTAATGTTTCACGAACTAACAATATTTCTTTTTCACCTAAAGGAGATCCATGAACAGAAGAACTATTACATTTATTAGGAGAACCTAAACCTATAATAGTATTAAAAATAATTATAGAAGGTTTATCTTTAAAAGATTTTGCTTTTTCAATTGCTTTATAAATTTCTTTTTTATTATGACCATCAACATTAGAAATAACATTCCAATTATAAGACAAAAAACGTTTTTTAGTATTATCATTACACCACTCATTCAACCTACCATCTATAGTAATTCCATTACTATCATACAAAACAATTAATTTATTTAATTTTAAAGTACCTGCTAATGAACAAACTTCATGAGAAATACCTTCCATAATACAACCATCACCTACAAAAACCCAAGTATAATGATCAATAATCTTATAATTTTTTCTATTAAAATATTTAGACAAAATATATTCAGAAATAGCCATCCCAACACCATTTCCTAAACCTTGACCTAAAGGACCAGTGGTAATTTCAACTCCTGGAGTATTATTAATTTCAGGATGACCAGGAGTCTTAGAATTAAATTGTCGAAATTTTTTCAAATCATTAATAGTAATATCATAACCAGTCAAATGCAATATACTATATAATAAAATTGAAGCATGACCATTAGATAATATAAAACGATCTCTATTATCCCATAAAGGATTACTAGGATTATGTTTAATAAATTTTCTCCATAAAACTTCTACAATATCAGCCATACCCATAGGAGCTCCAGGATGACCAGAATTTGCTTTTTCAATAGCATCAATACTTAAAATTCTTAAAATATTAGATAATTTATTATTTAAATACATTAATTTTTCCTAAATAAATAAAATATTTATATAAACATATTAAATATTTTTTAATAAAATTTTTTCTAATTGAATTTGATCTTTACCAAATTGTAAGATACCTTCAGATAATTTTTCAACTGCCATTATATCTTTATTATGTTTCCAACGAAATTCACTTTCAGATAATTTTTTATTTGTATTTTTTTCTTTTTTAATATTATTACAAAAAAGATTTCTTTTAACATAACCTGAACTCAAACTTAATAAATTTAAAAAAAAAGGAGAAATAGTCAATCTATCACAACCTGATAATGATAAAATTTGTTTTAAATTTCTAAAACTAGCACCCATAATTATAGTTTTATAATCATATTTTTTATAATATTTAAATATTTTTTTTACCGCAACAACTCCAGGATCTAAATTTTCAGAATAATTTTTTAATAAATTATTTTTATTAAACCAATCATATATTCTACCAACAAAAGGAGAAATTAAAAATACATTAGACTCAGCGCAAGCAACAGCTTGTGCAAATGAAAATAATAAAGTTAAATTGCATTTAATACCTTTTTTTTCTAAAATTTCAGCAGCTTTTATCCCTTCCCAAGTAGCAGCTAATTTAATTAAAATTCTTTCACGATGTATACCTTCTTCTTTATACATTTTAATTAATTTTAATGCTTTTAAAACACTTAAATCGGTATTAAAAGATAAACGAGCATCTATTTCGGTAGAAATATAACCAGGAATTTTTTTTAAAATTTCTACTCCTATATTAACTAATATTTTATCACTAGCATTACTTAATTTATTATTTAAATTTCCACCTTTTTTATTAGCATATAATAAAGCATCAAAAAAAATATTTGAATATTTTTTTAAATAAATTACTTGCAAAATTAAAGAAGGATTAGTTGTTGCGTCTTGAGGATTATATTTATTTATAAATTTTATATCTGCACTATCTATTGATATTAAAGTATTTTTTTTTAAAGATTCTAATTGATTCATAAAACCTCTATATTTAAAAAAAAATTAATTATTAATAAATTTTAATATATATTAAAATACTATAATTAATATAATATTTATATTAATTATATTTTTTGATTATAATTGTAGAATTAACACCTCCAAAACCAAAACTATTAGACATAGCAATATTAAAATTTTTACAAAGAATATTTCTAACAATATTCATATTTTTAGCATTATTATCAATATTTTCTATATTTACACTAGGAGCTATAAAATTATTTTCTAACATTAATAAAGTATAAATAATTTCATGAACTCCTGAAACTCCCAAAGAATGACCAGTAAGAGATTTAGTTGAAGAAATTTTAGGAATATCATTTTTAAAAACTTTTTTTATAGCATTTAACTCAATAATATCACCCAATTTAGTAGAAGTTCCATGAACATTAATATATTCTACTGGAGATTTTATAAACTTTAAAGCATTTTTCATACATCTTACAGCTCCTTCTCCAGAAGGTAAAAAAAAATTATAACCATCTGAATTAGAAGAATATCCAACAATTTCCGCATATATTTTAGCTTTTCTAGACAAAGCATGATGCAATTCTTCTAAAACAATAATACCTGCTCCTCCAGATATAACAAAACCATCTCTATTCTTATCATATACTCTAGATGATTTTTCAGGATTAAAATTATAATTTCTAGATAAAGCTTTCATAGAATCAAATTCACAAGCTAATTCTGCATTTAATTCTTCTCCTCCACCTGCAAAAATAATTTTTTGTTTTCCCATTTGTATTAATTCAAATGCATTCCCTATACAATGAGAAGAACTAGAACAAGCGGAACTAATAGAATAATTTACCCCATTCAATTTAAATAAAGTACCTAAACAAGCAGATATATTTGAAGTCATAGATTTTATTGCTATATAAGGAGATAAAATTTTTATTCCTTTATTACTATACATAGAATTTATAGATAAATTTTTAGACTTTGGAGATCCTCCAGAAGATCCAACAATAATTCCAACATAAGGATTAAATTGATATTGTTTATCAAGCAAAAAAGAATCCTTAATTGCTTCTTTCATAGCTAAATATGAATATATAGTTCCATCATTCATAAATCTTGATAATCTATTATTAATAAAATCATTTATATTAATTTTAATATTTCCCCAAACATTACTATACATTCCATACAATCTCATTTCTTTAGAATAAGTAATACCAGAAATATTTTTAAATAAAGAATTTAATACTTCTTTTTTATTATTTCCAATACTAGATAATATTCCTATTCCAGTAATAACTACTTTATTCATACAACATTTCCTTGCTAATATAATCATTATTGTTATAATAATATAAAGAAAATATATTAATTTTATAAAAATAAAATGAAAAAATTTAATAACAAAAACGGAACACTATATATAATTCCTACACCTATAGGTAATTTAAATGATATAACTAAAAGAGCAATAAAAATATTTAAAAAAGTAGATATAATAACAACAGAAAATATACAACACACAAACATATTATTAAAAAAACTAAAAATTAAAAAAAAAATGTTTAATATGCAAATTTTTAATGAAAAAAAACAAAGTAAAAAAATAATTAAAAAACTTAAACAAAAAAAAAATATTGCAATTGTTTCTAATGCAGGAACTCCTTTAATAAACGACCCTGGTTATTATTTAATTAAATTATGTTACTTAAATAAAATAAAAATAATACCATTACCAGGTCCTTGTGCTGCAATTACAGCATTAATTGCATCAGGAATGTCTTCAAATAAATTTTGTTATGAAGGATTTTTACCAAAAAAAAAAAAAAAAAGAATAAAAATAATAAAAAAAATAAAAAAAGAAACAAGAACTACAATTTTATATGAATCTCCAAAAAGAATAATAAAATGTATAAAAGATATAAAAAAAATTATGGGTAATAAAAAAAAAATAACTTTAGCAAAAGAACTAACAAAAAAATGGGAAAAAATAAAAAAAAATACCACTAAAAATATACTAAAATGGTTAAAAAAAAATAAAAAAAATAGAAAAGGAGAAATAACAATTATAATAAAAGGATATAAAAAAAAAAAAAAAAAAAAAATAAATAAAAAAATATTTAAACTATTTAATATTTTAAAAAAATATCTAAAATTTAATAAATTAATAAAAATTATTTCAAAAATATATAAAATTAAAAAAAATAAATTATACAAAAAAATATTAAAATATCGTGACAAAAAAATATAAATATGTATTATTAAAAAAGAAGTTGATCAAACAGTCGCTTTTAAAAATATAAAAGAGGAAAGTCCGGGCTCTAAAGAGCAAAGTGCCAGATAACTTCTGGGAAGTGTAAACTTACGAAAAGCACAACAGAAAAAAAACCGCCAATATTTTAATAAATATAGGGTAAGGGTGAAATGGTGTGGTAAAAGCATACCGTATTTCTAAAAATAGAAATAGCTAGGTAAACTCCACTTAGAGCAAAGTCATATTAAGGATTAGTTAAATATTTTATAACTATAATATTGCTCATATTAAAACCTGGTAGACTGCTTGAGATAATAAGTAATTATTAACCTAGATAAATGACTGTTTAAAACAAAACCCGGCTTATCGATCAACTTCATTTTNNAAAATANATTAAATTATAATAATTTATTAAAAAATATTTTATTTTAAAAAAAATAAATTGGAAATTTATGGAATATAAAAATATACCATCAGGAGAAAATATACCTGAAAATATTTATGCAATTATTGAAATTTCATCACAATCAACTCCTGTAAAATATGAAATAAATAAAAAAACAGGAATTTTATTTGTTGATAGATTTATACCAACCCCATTATTTTATCCTTGTAATTATGGTTATATAAATAATACATTATCTGAAGATAAAGATCCTTTAGATGTATTAGTAGTTTCACCTTATCCTTTGCAACCAAAATCAGTAATATTATGTAATCCTATTGGAATTTTAAATATGGAAGATGAATCAGGAAAAGATCCAAAAATAATTGCCATTCCAAATAAAAAAATATCAAAAATATATAAAAATATAAAAAATATTACAGATTTACCGAAAATAATAAAAAATCAAATACAATTTTTTTTTAAAAATTATAAAAAACTAGAAAAAAAAAAATGGGTAAAAATAAAAAATTGGGGAGGGGTAAAAGAAGCAAAAAAAGAAATATTAAATTCAATAAAAAGAAAAAAAATAGGAAAATTATATGTCTAAAATATGCATAATAACTAAAAAAAAACCATTATTTGGAAATAATAGATCACATGCAATGAACGCAACAAAAAAAAAATTTTTACCAAATTTACATAAAAAAAAATTTTGGATTGCTAATAAAAATAAATTTATAAAATTAAAAATATCCACCAAAGGAATAAGAATAATAAATAAATATGGTATTGAAAAAATTATTTCTAAAATAAAAAAAAAATAAAAAAAAAATAAAAAAAAAGAGAAATATATTATGGCTAAAAAAATACGTGAAAAAATTAAATTAATATCATCAGAAAATACTGGTCACTATTACACTACTACAAAAAATAAAAGAAATACTCCAGAAAAATTAAAACTAAAAAAATATGACCCAAAAATAAGAAAACATACAATTTATATAGAAAAAAAAATTAAATAAAAATTTTATATAAAAACTATAAAATATTTAATAAAAAAAATAATATTTTTTGAAAAAATAATTTAATAGAAAATATATAAAAATAATAAAAAAAATATAAAAAAATAATACCAAAAAAAAAATTAAATAAAAAAATAAAAGAAAAAAAAGACAAAGAAGATATAATACGATTTAAAAACAAAATAATAAAATTTAAAATTATTAATAAAATTAACACTGGAAAAAATAACATTAAACCATCAATAAAAATATTTTTAAAAAATAATATTAATTTAAAATAATTATCTTTCAGTAAAAAAGAACCAATAGGAACATAATAAAAACTTTTAACTATTATAGATATAATCCATAAATGCATATCAAAAATTAAAAATAATAAACCAGTAAAACAATTAATCAATTGTGATAAAGTAGTAACTAAACAACGATTATTATTATCTGAATACAACGAAAAAGACAATCCTATTTGCGAATTAATTAAATCCCCAGAAAAAATAGAAACAACAAAAACTAATTTAAATATTAAACCTAAAAAAAAACCAACTAAAAACTCTTCTAAAAAAATAAAAAAACCTTTTGAACAAAATAAAAAAATATTTTGTTTTGGTATTAAAGAAAAAATAAAAAAACTTAAAATAAAAGAAATAAAAATTTTACTTTTATAACTAATTATTTTTTCACTAAATATTGGAGCAATAGAAATTAATCCTAAAACACGAATCATAATAGGTAAAATATAATCTAAAAAAAAAATATAATAAGAATAAAACATATTAATTACTAATAATTACTGGAATATTATTAAAAACAAAATACATATAATTTAATATATTATGCAACATCCAAGGACCAAAATAAAATAAAGTAAAAAAAATAGCTAAAATTTTAGGAATAAAAGATAAAGTTTGTTCATGAATTTGAGTAATAGCTTGAAAAAAACTTATAATAAATCCAATCAACAAAGAAGATAATAATAAAGGACCAGAAACATATAAAAAAACTCTAATAGATTCATAAAAAAAATTTATAAAAAAATCTAAATTCATTATTAATTTTCCTAAAAAAATATCAATTATTAATATTATTTAAAAAATTTAAATAGATGTAAAACTTTGTACTAAAGCGTTAATCAATAATTCCCAACCATCTACTAATACAAATAAAATTAATTTAAACGGCAAAGAAATACTAGAAGGAGAAACCATAACCATTCCCAATGCCATTAAAACACTAGCAATAACTAAATCAATTATCAAAAAAGGAATAAAAATAGAAAATCCAATTTGAAAAGCTTTGTTTAATTCACTAATAATATATGAAGGTAATAATATATTTATTGGTATACTATTTTTATTATCTATTAAAGAATAATGACTAATATTTAAAAATAATTTTAAATCTTTTTCTTTAGTTTGATTTAACATAAATTTATATAATGGTTTAGATCCTCTTTCAATTGCTTTGTCTAAATTAATTTTATTTTCAATAAAAGGCAAATATGAATCATTATATATTTTATTAAATACAGGAGACATAATAAAAAAAGTTAAAAATAAAGCAATACTTAATAATATTTGATTAGGAGGAGAATAAGGCATTCCAATAGCATTTCGTAATAAACTAAATACAATAATAATTCTAGTAAAACTTGTCATCATTAATATAAATGCTGGAATAAAAGTTAAACAAGTAATAAAAATTAATGTTTGAATAGAAAAATACCAATTATAATTATCCCTTAATAAAATATCATTCATAGAATTATAAAGAGAATCAGCATGAGAATAAGAACAAAAAATTGAAAAAAATAAAATAGGAACTATAAAATATATCATTATTTTCCCTTAAAAAAAATTTTTATTTATTTTTTTTTTTAATTATATTTTTAAAATATATTTTATTATTTTTTTTATTTTCAAAAAAATTATATTTATGTAATAAAGTAATTTTTTCTTTTGTAACTCCTAAAATAAATTTAATTTTTTTTATAGATAATATAACTATTTTAGAATTACTATCAAGAACATATATTTCATGAATAAAAATTATTGATTTTTTTTTATAATATTTACTTTTAGAAAAAAAATTTATAAAAAATAATAATATAAAAATTAATAATATAATTTCTAATAATGAAAAAAATAAATTATTAAAATTTATTTCAAAAAGATTTTTTAAAATATCCATAATTTATCCAATAATAGTTTTGAAATAAAATTTTAAAATATAAATATATTTATTATAATAATATTATTATAATTTAATAATATAAAATAAATACTAAATTTTAAATAATATTAATTAAAATTTTAAAAATTTATTAATTAAATAATATAAAATGTTAAACATAAATAAAATAAAAGAATTATCTTTATATCAATCATATATTAAAAATAAAACAATAAATAAAATTATATCAAAAAAACAAATTAAAAAAATAAAAAAAAAAATAGAAAATTTAAACAATAAAAATATAACAATAAAAAAAAGTATATCTACATCAAAAAATTTAGAAAAAAAAATATTTCTTAAAAAAAATAATAAATTTGAAATATATAATAAATATAATAAATATAATAAATATAATAAATATAATAAATATAATAAATATAATAAATATAATATTGATATAAAAAATATTATCCAAATAAGAAATAAAATTATATCAGCTTACCAAGATATTATGAATATACAAATGTAAAAATAATATATTGATTTATTTTAACTATTAAAAATAAATCAATATTTAATATAAAATATTATAAATTAATATTATAATAAATAAAATTTTTAATCCGTTTTAAAGTATTTTTTTTTTTTAAAATATATATAATTAAATAAATACTTGGAGAATTTTTTAAACCAGTTAAAATTATTCTCAAAGTCATTAAAAAATTTGGTAAATGAATATTAAAAATAACAGATAAACGTTTAATTATACAAGATAAATTTTCAACATTCCATGGATATAAATATTTTAAAATAACATATAATCTAGATAAAATAATATTAGTATCTTTATTAATATATAAATTATAATTTATACAATTATTATAATTTACTTCTTTATAAAAATAAATAGAATTAACAACAATTTCATTTAAAGTATTTACTCTAGATTTAAATAAAGAAAAAATTTTTTCAATATCTGGACCAAAACTAATATCAATATTAAATTTAATATATTTTTTTTTTAATTCTTTAATAACATAATCTTTAGGTAAAATATTCATATAATAATTATTATACCATAAAAGCTTATTTTCATTAAAAATACTTGGAGAATTACTAATCTTATTCAATGAAAATTTTTTTATAATTTCATTAATTGTAAAAATTTCTTTATTACCATGAGACCATCCTAATCTAGAAATATAATTTAACAAAGACTCAGAAAAAAAACCATTTTTTAAATAATATATTAAACTTTTAGAATTATTTCTTTTAGATAATTTTTTCCCAAAATTATCTAAAACCATAGATAAATGAGCATAAACAGGTATTTTTGCATTTAAAGATTTTAAAATGTTAATTTGACGAGGTGTATTATTAATATGATCTTCTCCTCGAATAACATGCGTAACACCCATTTCTAAATCATCTATAACAACACAAAAATTATAAGTTGGTAATCCATTATTTCTTTGAATAATAAGATCATCTAATTCATTATTATTAAATTCAATTTTACCTCTAATTTTATCAAAAAATATTACTTTTCCAGATAAAGGATTTTTAAATCTTATTACAAAATTTTTTTTATAAAAATTTTTTTTATTATTATTTCTACATTTTTTATCATATTTAGGTTTAATTCCTTTTTTAATTTGCATTTCCCTTAATTTCTTTAAACGTTTTTTAGAACAATAACATTTATAAGCTAAATTATATTTCAACATATAAAAAATAAATTTTTTATATTTATTTAATCTTTCACTTTGAAAATAAGGACCTTTATCCCAATTTAATCCTAAAATTTTTAAACTACTTATAATTTCTTCTATATATTTTTTTTTACATCTTTTAGTATCTGTATCTTCAATACGTAAAATAAACTTTCCATTATAATGTTTAGCAAATAACCAAGAATACAAAGCAGTTCTTAAATTTCCAATATGTAAATTACCAGTAGGGCTAGGAGAAAAGCGAGTTATTACTTTCATAAATATACTCTCAAATAAAATTAAAAAAAACATAAAATATCTTGAATTTTATATTTAAATGTTATAAATTATATTTGTATTAATTTTAAAAATAAGGTGATTAGCTCAGTTGGTAGAGCGCCTCCTTTACACGGAGGATGTCGGCGGTTCAATTCCGTCATCACCTATATAAAATAAGGGTCGTTAGCTCAGTTGGTAGAGCAGTTGACTTTTAATCAATTGGTCGCAGGTTCAAATCCTGCACGACCCAAAAAAAAAAAAAAATTAATAATAAATTTTATATTTGAAATAAAAAAATAAAAATTCTTTTTCATTAATAATTTTTATATTTAATTCTTTTGCTTTTTCATATTTTTTACCATATGTATTACCAACAATTAATAATTTTATATTTTTAGAAATAAAATTTTTTACATTCGCTTTTAAATTTAATAAAAAAAAATTTATTTTAGATCTAGATAATTTGTTTAATTTTCCTGTTAAAACAATATTTTTATTATAAAAAATATTATTTTTTAAATATTTTGTTTCTTTATTTTCATTATAAATATTAACAACATTAATTAAATTTAAAATATTTTTTTTATTTTTTATACTATTAACATAAAAAAAAACATTTTTAACCACATTAATACCAACATAATTAATTAATTTTTTATCATTAATATCAATTAATAAAAAAAATTTTACAAAAACAAAATAAAAAGCTAATTTTTTAGACATAACAACACCAACATCTTTAATGCATAAAGAATATATAAAATTTGAAAATTTTATTTTTTTAGAAGATTCAATTGAAATAATAATATTACTAGATAATTTTTTTCCAATCCCTAAAAAAAAAGATATTTTTTTAACATTTAAATAAAATAAATCAGAAAAATTTTTTATCAAATTATTTTTAATTAATAAAGTAATATTTTTTTTTCCTAAACCAAAAATATTAAAACCATTAAAAGAAACAAAATGTAAAAATTTTTTTTTTAATTGTGCTTTACAATTTAACCCAGCATTACAATAATACAAATTATTTTTATTTTTTATAATTTTATTATTACAAATAGGACAAAATTTAGGAAAACGAATATAAAAAACATCTTTTCTTAAAGATTTAATAACATTTATAATTTTTGGTATAACATCTCCAGAACGAACTAAAATAACAAAATCTCCAATATACAAATCCATTTTTCTTATAATATTTTTATTATATAATAAAGCTTTTTTAATATTTACTCCAGAAATATTTACTGGTTTTAAAATAGCAATAGGAGTAATAATTCCACTTTTTCCAACTTTAAATTCTACATCTAATAATTTAGTTTTTTTTTTATTAGAATTAAATTTTAAAGCAATTGCCCAAAAAGGAAAAACTCTATTATAACCAAGAATTTTTTGTTTAAATATTGAATTAATTTTAATAACAATACCATCTATATCAAATTGAAAAAAATAACGTTTTTTTAAAATTATATTTAAAAATTCCTTAACAGAATTTATAGAATTAAAAAATTTAATACTATTATGTACATAAAAACCCCATAATTTACATTGTTTTATAAAATTATAATGATTTTTAAAATATTTAATATATCCATAACTATGACAAAAAAAAATCAATTTTTTTAAAAATTCTATATTATTTTTCTTAGTTCGTAATATACCAGAAGCAGCATTTCTAGCATTAGAAAAAATATTCTTATTCTTATTTTTATAATAATTATTTAAATTTAAAAAATCAGAACGTAATAATACAATTTCTCCTCTTATCTCTATTAATTTCGGAACATTTTTTCCAAATAAATACAAAGGAACAAATTTTACATTTAATATATTTTCTGTAATATCTTCACCAAAAAAACCATTACCTCTAGTTGCAGCATGTATTAATTTATTATTTTTATATAATAAATTAACAGCTACACCATCAAACTTTAATTCACAAGAAACATTCAATTTTTTACTATAATTTAATTTTTTATAAATTTTTTTTATAAAAATAAAATATTCTTTCATTGAAAAAATATTTTTTAATGATAACATTGGAGTTAAATGTTTTATTTTAAAAAAATACGGTGAAAGAAAAGAACCAACATTTTTTGTAGGAGAATTTAAAGAATTTAAAGATATAAATTTTTTTTCTAATTTTTTTAATATCAATACTAAATAATCATATTCTAAATCTGATATTAAAGGAGAACTTAAATTATAATAAAAATATGAATATTTTTTTAATAAAAATTTTAATTTTTCTATTTTAATAATTAATGACATAAAAAAAACTCAAAATAATATAATAAATTTATTTAAAATATTTATAATATAATAATAAAAAAAATAAAAAAATATTTATATATTTTTAAAAATATATTATATATAATAATAAAAAAAAAAAATAAAAAATATGATTAAAATATATAATAATAATTCTTTAACTTTTGGAAATACTCCATTAGTAAAATTAAACAAAATTGGAAAAGGAAAAATATTTGCAAAAATAGAATCACAAAATCCAGGTTTTAGTGTAAAATGTAGAATTGGTGCAAATATGATATCAAAAGCAGAAAAATACGGAAAATTAAAAAAAAATATTGAAATAATAGAAGCTACAAGTGGAAATACAGGAATTGCGTTAGCTCATATAGCAGCAGCAAAAAATTATAAAATAACTTTAACAATGCCAGAAACTATGTCTTTAGAAAGAATAAAATTATTAAAAGCATTAGGAGTAAATTTAATTTTAACAAATGGAAAAAAAGGAATGAAAGGAGCAATTTCTAAAGCAAAAAAAATATTTAAAAATAATCCAAAAAAATATTTTTTAATAAACCAATTTAAAAATTTAGCAAATCCTGAAATACACGAAAAAACTACCGGTCCAGAAATATGGAATGATATTAATGGAAAAATAGATATATTTATTGCAGGAGTAGGAACTGGAGGAACAATAACAGGAGTAAGTAAATATTTCAAAAAAATAAAAAAAAAAAATATAATTACTATAGCAGTAGAACCTAAAAACTCTCCAGTAATAACACAAACATTAAAAAATAAAAAAATAAAAATAAAACCACATAAAATACAAGGAATAGGAGCTGGATTTATACCGAAAATTTTAAATTTAAAATTAATTGATAAAGTAATAACAATAAAAGATAAAGAAGCAATTAAATATGCAAGAAAAATAATTAAAAAAGAAGGAATACTAGTAGGAATATCTTCAGGAGCAGTAATAGCAGCAGCAATAAAAATACAAAAAATAAAAAAATTTTCTAATAAAAATATAGTAGTAATATTTCCATCTTCAGGAGAACGTTATTTAAGCACAGAACTTTTTAAAAAATATATATAAAAATAAAATTATAAATATTTTAAAAAAAAAATAAAATATTTTAATGTATAATATTTAAAAAAAATAAAAATATAGAATTATATATAATATTAAAAAAAAATTATATCAATTTAAAAAAATCTAAAAAAAAATTAAACATGCAATTTTATCTTTAAAATATAAAAATAAAATAATTTAAATAAATAAAAAAATAAAAAAAATAAAATAAATTTATTTTATTTGGTAAAAAAAATATTAATATTAAAAAAATAACATTTAACATTAAATATAAAATAAGAATTATTTATTTATTAATAAAAAAACTTAAATTACTAATAATGATAAAAAAAATAACAATATAATAAAAAAAAATTTACTATATTCATAGAAACAACAAAAAAATGTAACAACAAGAATTTCTGCTAAAGAAAAATTAAAACTATTTAAAAAAAAAATTTCTAAATAAAATAACCAAAAAAAAAATTTAAAAAATAAAATTATATATTTCCAATATACTAAAAATATTAAAAATACTAAAAAAAAATATAATTACAAAAAAAAAGAAATTAAATTAATAAAATCAACAAATTTTAAAACCAATCAATATAATATAAAAAAAATAAAAACTATAATAATTCCATAAAAACATTAAATATAATTAAATTTGCAATAAAAAAAATAATATATTTATATTAAAAATATAAGATATAATAAATTATATAAAATATCATAATTGATTAAGGTTCCATTTTGGTTTAATAAAAATATTAAAAACATTTTTTTTTCTTTCTTGAAAACGAAGACCTCCTAAATAAGCAATCATAACAGCATTATCAGTACAAAATTCTAATTTTGGAAATAAAATAGAATAATTATTTTTCATTTTATATAACTTTTTTCTTAAAGTTTTATTTGCACTTACCCCTCCAGAAACAACTAAACGATTATAACCAGTTTTATAAAAAGCTTTTTTGCATTTAAAAATTAAAGAATCAAAAATAGAATTTTCAAATTCTTTAGCAATATCTGATAATTTTTGCTTATTATATTTATATTTATTTATAATTTTAGTAACATAAGTTTTTAATCCAGAAAAACTAAAATTTAAACAAGAACTATGAATCATAGGCCTTGGAAATAAAAATTTACCAGATCTACCTTTTTTTGCTAAAATAGTAATATTTGAACCCCAAGGATAATTTAAATTTAATAATTTAGAAATTTTATCAAAAGTATTACCAATAGAATCATCTAATGTTTTTCCTAAAATTTTATATTTTCCAAATTCAAAAACTTGAATTAATTGAGTATTTCCTCCAGAAATTAATAAACCTAAAAAAGGATAATAAATTTTAATATCATTTTCAATAAAAGGAGAATATAAATGAGCTTCTATATGATTTATAGCAATTAAAGGAATATTAGTTAAATATGACAAAGATGTTGCAATAGTAGCACCAACCAACAAAGAACCAACCATACCAGGTCCAGCAGTATATGCTATAGCATCTATATCATAAATACTTAAATTAGATTTTTTAAATAATTTTATTAAAATTTCATCAATATAAATCATATGTTCTCTAGAAGACATTTCCGGAACAATCCCTCCATAATTTATATTTATATTATCATGATGATGTGATATACTAGATATTATAAATTTATTTTTAAAATCATATATTGCAACACAAGTATCATCACAAGATGTTTCTATACCTAATATTTTCATAATTTCACCTGACAAAAAATTTTTAAANTATTTATTAAATAATATAAGGTTTGATAAAATGCCTATAATAAAAATTAGAGAAAATGAACCTTTTGATATAGCATTACGAAGATTTAAAAGATCCTGTGAAAAAGCTGGAATTTTATCTGAAATTCGAAGAAGAGAATTTTATGAAAAACCAACAACCGCAAGAAAAAGAGCAAAATCTTCCGCAATTAAAAGATTAGCAAAAAAAATATTTAGAGAAAACTCTAAAAGAAAAAGAATGTATTAAATACTAAAAAAATTATGAAAAAATATATACCAAAAAATATTATTAATGAAATAATAGAACAAACAAATATTATTGAAATAATTAGTTCACATATTAAAATTATAAAAAAAGGAAAATATTATCAAGCATTATGTCCATTTCATAATGAAAAAATACCATCTTTTACAATTAATGAAAAAAAACAATTTTATTATTGTTTTGGATGTAATGCAAATGGAAATATTATAGACTTTTTAATAAATTTTGAAAAAATTAATTTTATTGAAGCAATTGAATATCTAGCTCAAAAAAATAATATAAATATTTTTAAAAAAAAAAAAAATATTAATATTTATAAAAAAAGACAATATTTATTTAATTTAATAAATAAAATATCTAATAAATACCATTTAGACATAAAAAATTCAAAAAATAAACTAGGAATAAAATATTTAAAAAAAAGAAAAATTAAAAAAAAAATGATAAATATCTTTAATATTGGTTTTTCTTTAATAAATTTTAAAAAAAAACATATTAATATTAAAAAAAAAAACATTAAAAAAAAAATAATAAATTTAGGTATATTAATAAAGAAAAATAATGGAAAAGTATACGATTTATTATATAAAAAAATAACATTTCCTATACGAAATAAACAAGGACAAACAATTGGATTTGGAGCAAGAGCAATAAACAACACTCTTCCAAAATATTTAAATTCCGCAGAAACTAAAATTTTTAATAAAAAAAAACAACTATATGGTTTATATGAAAGCATTAAAATAAATCCAAATCCAAAATATATAATAGTAGTAGAAGGTTATTTAGATGTAATTACTTTATTTCAATATAATATAACATGCGCTGTTGCAATATTAGGAACTAATTTAAGCAAAGAACATATAAAAAAATTATTTCAATATACAAACAAGATAATATATTGTTATGATGGAGATAAGGCAGGAAAAAGAGCTTCTTGGAATACAGTAAAAAAAATATTACCTTATTTATATGATAAATACACTATAAAATTTATATTTTTACCTAAAAATCAAGATCCAGATACCATTATAAGAAAAGAAGGAAGAAAAAAATTTAAAAAAAGAATTAAAAATGCAATTGATTTTTCTAGTTTTATATTTAAAAAACTATTAAAAAAAAATAAATTAAATAATATTGAAACAAGAAAAAAATTTTGTTCAATAATTATTCCTTATATTAATAAAATACCAGGAAAAATAATTCGTTTTTATTTATATAAAAAATTAGGAGATAAAATAGGAATTCTTGACATTAATAAATTATACCAATTAAAAAATATTAAAAAAAAATATTCTTTTAAAAAAAAAAAAATAAAAAAAAATAATATAAACATATTAATAAGTTTATTAATACAAAATCCTTCTTTAGGAAAAATAATACCATCAATAATAGAAATAAATTTTTTAAAATTTAAAAAAAAAAAAATATTTATAAAAATATTAAAAATCTGCATTAATAAACCAAAAATTACTACAGGACAAATTTTAGAAATTTATAGAGGAAAAAAAAAAGAAAAAAAAATAAAAAAACTTGCAATTTATAAAAACATAATAAAAAAAAAAAATATAAAAATATTATTTTTAGACATTTTAATACAATTATATAATAAAAAATTAGAAAAAATACAAAATAAAATAATAGAAAAAGATAGAAAAAAAAAAATTAAAAAAATTGAAAAATATGAATTTTGGTTAATTAATAAAGAAATAAAAAAAAATAAATAATTTTAAAAAAAACTTGATAATTAAAAATTTGATATTTATATTATAATTAATTTTAAAATATTTACATTAAAAATTTTTTTAATAATTACTATATTAAATTAAATTTAAAAAGATATTAAATATGAAAAATAATTCACAGCTACAAATTAAAACACTTGTAAATCAAGGAAAAAAAAAAGGTTATTTAACATATAATGATGTTAATGACCACTTACCTGAAAAAATTATAACCTCTGATAAAATTGAAGACGTTATTAATATGATTAATAATATGGGAATTCAAGTAATAGAAAAAAATTTAAATTCAGATGAAATAAGATTAGATGAAATAATTAATACAGATGAAATAATAAATGAAGAAAACGATCAAATTTTATCTAATATAGAATCAGAAATAGGAAGAACTACAGATCCTATACGTATGTATATGAGAGAAATGGGGACAGTAGAACTATTAACTAGAGAAGGTGAAATTAATATAGCTAAAAGAATTGAAAAAGGAATAAACCAAATCCAATGTTCTGTAGCAGAATACCCTGAAGCAATAAATTACTTATTAAGACAATACAAAAAAGTAGAATTAGGGGAAATAAAATTATCAGATTTAATAACTGGTTTTATTGATCCAAATGCAAAAGAAATTATAAATCCTATATTGCATCATATTAATTCTGAACTTTTAGATAACCATAAAATGGATACAGAACATGCAAATCATTTTGAAGAAAATATTGAACAAGAAAATATTATTGATCCTGAACTAGCAAAAGAAAAATTCAGACAATTATTTAGCCAATATCAAAATTCCAATAACATTATTAAAAAAAAAAAAAACAAAAATTTATTACATCATTTATCAATTTATAATTTATCAGAAACATTTAAACAATTTAGATTAGTTCCAAAACAATTTGAATATTTAGTAAATAGTATTAGAAATATAATGAAAAAAATAAGAAAACAAGAAAGAGAAATATTAAAATTATGCGTAGAAAAATGCAAAATGCCTAAAAAAAAATTTATAAATTTATATTTAGAAGAACAAACTAATCCAAAATGGTTTAGAAACGCACAAAAAATGAATCAACCTTGGTCAAATAAATTAAACACAGTAAAAGAAAAAGTATATAAAATACTAAAAAAACTATCAAAAATAGAAAAAAAATCAGGAATAACAATTAAAAAAATAAAAGATATAAATAAAAGAATGACTATTGGAGAAGCAAAAGCAAAAAGAGCTAAAAAAGATATGGTAGAAGCAAATCTTAGACTTGTAATATCTATAGCAAAAAAATACACAAATAGAGGATTACAATTTTTAGATTTAATTCAAGAAGGAAACATTGGATTAATGAAAGCAGTAGATAAATTTGAATATAGAAGAGGGTATAAATTTTCCACATACGCAACTTGGTGGATAAGACAAGCAATAACAAGGTCTATAGCAGATCAAGCAAGAACAATAAGAATCCCTGTTCATATGATAGAAACTATTAATAAATTAAATAGAATATCAAGACAAATGGTTCAAGAAATAGGACATGAACCTAATGCTGAAGAATTAGCAGAAAAAATGCTAATACCAGAAGAAAAAATAAGAAAAGTTTTAAAAATTGCAAAAGAACCAATTTCCATGGAAACTCCAATAGGAGATGACGAAGAATCCCATCTTGGAGATTTTATAGAAGATACTACTTTAGCATTACCTTTAGATTCAGCAACTTCAGAAAGCTTAAAATCTGTAACAAATAGTATCCTTTCAGGATTAACAGAAAGAGAAGCAAAAGTTTTAAGAATGAGATTTGGAATAGATATGAATACTAATCACACTTTAGAAGAAGTAGGAAAACAATTTGATGTTACTAGAGAACGAATAAGACAAATTGAAGCTAAAGCACTAAGAAAATTAAGACATCCTAGTAGATCTGAAATATTAAGAAGCTTTTTAGATGATTAATAACTATAAAAATTTCTATTATCAAATATTATACAATACAATATTTGATAATAGAGTAATTTTTATACTTTTATAACTTTTTTAGCAGGTATTCCTACAACAGTTGAATATGGTAAAACAGAAGATAAAACAACAGCACCAGCTCCAACTTTAGAAAAAGATCCAATTGTTATATTCCCTAAAATTTTTGCACCAGCTCCAATAAAAACACCTTCACAAATTTTAGGATGTCTAATTTTATTATTATTTTTTCCAACACTTCCTAAAGTAACTCCCTGTAAAATAAATACATTATTATGTATAATAGTTGTTTCTCCAATAACAATTCCAGTAGCATGATCTAAAAAAATTCCAGATCCAATAATTGCAGCAGGATGAATATCAATTGAAAAAAAATTTGATATTTGATTTTGTAAATACAAAGCTAATGATTTACGTTTATTAACCCAAAGATAATTACTAATTCTATAAATTTGCAAAGCATGAAAACCTTTGAAATACAATAAAGGAACAATATATAATTTAACAACTGGGTCATTATTATATATAAATTTAATATCTTGAATTATTGAATAAATCAATGATTTTTTTTTTAATAATATTTTTTTAATTAATTTTCTAAAAACTAAAGAAGATAAAAATTTATTATCTATTTTTTTAGATAAAATATAACTTATACAATTAATAAAATTTTTATGTTTTAATATATTATTAAAATAAAAATTGTACAAAATAGATTCTTCTTTAATTAATTTATTAACTTCATATTTTATATTTAACCAAAATTTTTTTTCAATATCTTCATACATTTTTTTTTCCAAAAAAAAAATTAATTATATTTATTTAATAAAAAACTACAAAGAGAATAAACTATATCTAATCTATTTAATGTATAAAAATGAAAATCTCTTACACCTTCTTGATATAAACATTTTAACATATCTATTATAATACTACAACTTAACATATTTTTTGTAATATTATCATCAATATTTATATTTTTATAAATTCTATAAATATATTTAGGAATATTTACATTAGTTAAAGAAGAAAAACGTTTTAATTGATCAATATTTAATATAGGTAAAATTCCAGGTATAATTTTTTTTCTAATCCCAAAAGAAAAACAACGATCTCTAAAAATTAAAAATTTTTCAACATTAAAAAAAAATTGAGTAATAATTCCAGAAGCCCCTAAATCTATTTTATTTTTTAAAAAAATTAAATCATGTTTAGCACTTTTAGCTTCTGGATGAACTTCAGGATAAGCAGCAACAAAAATTTTAAAATTAGCAATTTTCTTTAATAATAATACTAAATTTATAGCATAAATATTATTTTTTATAATATTATCTTTATAATCACCTCTTAAAGCAACAATACTTTTTATTCCTGCATTCCAATAATCATAAGCTATATTTTGTAATTCATTATAAGATAAACCTGAACAAGTAAGATGAGGAATAGTATTTATTTTAGTATTTTTTTTTATAGAAAGAACTGTTTTTTTTGTTAATAATTTTTCACCTGAATTAGCTCCATAAGTAACAGAAAAAAAACTTGGAGAAAAATTACTTAATTTTTTAGAAATATTTAATAAATTTTCAAATAAAATATTATTAGAAGAAGGAAAAAATTCAAAAGAAATATTTATTTTTTCTTTCATATCAGATAAAAATTTATTTATTAAATTTTTATTATAATCAATTAAATAACTCATTACAATCTCCTTAAATTAATATTTAATAATTAATAATAAATTTATTCATTTAAAAATATATTATTATAATAAAAAAAAAATATATTTCTTGAAAATTATTAATAAAAATGTAAAATAAATTAAAATATAATTTATTTAATAAAATAAAAAGCCGGTTTAGCTCAGTTGGCAGAGCAACTGACTTGTAATCAGTAGGTCACCAGTTCAAATCCGGTAACCGGCATAAAATTTTTAAAGGTGGGATTCCCGAGCGGTTAAAGGGGGCAGACTGTAAATCTGACGTCATAGACTTCGAAGGTTCGAATCCTTCTCCCACCATAAAATATTTATGCGAATATAATATAATGGTTATTATATCATCCTTCCAAGTTGATTATGCGGGTTCGATTCCCGCTATTCGCTAAAAGCTGATATGGCTCAGTAGGAAGAGCACACCTTTGGTAAGGGTGAGGTCCCCAGTTCAAATCTGGGTATCAGCAAAATATTATTATATAAAAATATATAAAAATAATTATTTTAATATCAATAAAAAAAAATATTAAAATATTTAATTTAAGGTTTAAATGAAAAATAAAAAAAAAAAAAATATAAATTTTACATTAATAATAACATTAATGTTATCTATATTTATTTATTTTTATACAAATAAAAACATTATTAGAATAATTTTAATATTATTAATGATATTAATAAATTTCAATCATGTAATACACTTTACAAAAATATTAAATTTTATTAAAAAAACTATAATAGAAACCAAAAAAATAATTTGGGCAAATCCAAAAGAAACTTTATATACAACATTAATTATTACTTGTATTACCATTATTTCTTCTTTACTATTATGGATTTTAGATCATATATTATTATATTTAATATCATTTTTTATAAATTTAAGGTTATAAAATGCATAAAAAAAAATGGTATGTAATACAAGCAACTTCCGGATGCGAAGAAAAAATATTAAATACAATAAAAAAACATATAAAAATAAATAAAATAGAACAATTTTTTGGAAAAATATTAATACCTTCAGAAAAAGTAATTGAAATTAAAAACGGAAAAAAAAAAAATAGCATAAATAAATTCTTTCCAGGATATATTATTATAAATATGATTATGAATGATTTTAATTGGCATTTAATAAAAAATATACCCAAAGTAATGGGATTTATTGGAGGTTCTTCTGATAGACCTTTATCAATTAAAAAAAAAGAAATTAAAAAAATAATCATAAAAATTAAAAAAACAGGAAATAAACCAAGACCAAAAAGATTATTTCAAAAAGGAGAAATAGTAAGAGTTAAAAATGGACCATTTATTGATTTTCATGGAACAGTAGAAGAAATAGATTATGATAAAAATCGTTTAAAAGTTTCTGTTTCTATATTTGGAAGATCTACTCCCGTAGAACTAAATTTTATACAAGTAGAAAAAAAATAAAAAAAAGGAAAAATAATGATAAAAAAAATACAAAGTTATATAAAATTACAAATTCCTGCAAAAAAAGCAAATCCAAGCCCTCCAGTAGGACCAGCTTTGGGACAAAAAGGAATTAACATAATGGAATTTTGTAAATTATTTAATGAAAAAACAAAAAATCTAGAAACAGGAATACCTATTCCTGTAATAATAACAGTTTTTACAGATAAATCATTCAAATTTATCACTAAAACAACACCAGCATCAATATTATTAAAAAAAGAAGCAGGAATAAAAAAAGGATCAAAAACACCAAAAAAAGAAATAATAGGAAATATAACATATAAACAAATAAAAAAAATAGCAAAAATAAAAATGAAAGATATGACTGGTTTAAATATTAAAAAAATGGAAAATTCTATAATAGGAACAGCTCATTCTATGGGATTAAATATAATAAAAAATGAAAAAAATAAAAAATAAAAATAATAAATATAATTTTATTGAAGCAATAAAATTATTAAAAAAAATTTCCACAAGAAAATTTAATGAAAGTATAGACATTGCAATAAATTTAGGAATAGATCCAAAAAAAACTGATCAAAATATTAAAGGAACAATAAATTTACCTTATGGAAACGGAAAAAAAAAAAAAATAGCTGTTTTTAGTGATAAAAAAAAAATAATAGATGCAGATTTTATAGGATTAGAAGATTTAGCAAAAAAAATAAAAGAAAATAAAATTAAATTTGATATAATTATAGCAACTCCTCAAACAATGAAAATTGTAGGAAAATTAGGACCAATATTAGGACCAAAAGGATTAATGCCAAATATTAAATTCGGAACAATTACTAATAACATAGAAAAAACCATAAAAAAAATTAAAAAAGGTCAAATAAATTATAAAAATGATAAAAATGGAATTTTACATTTATCAATTGGAAAAATAAATTTTAATAATAAATATCTTAAAAAAAATTTTCAAACTTGCATAACAACAATAAAAAAAAATAAACCAACAACATCTAAAGGTATTTACATTAAAAAAATATTTATTTCTTCAACTATGAGTCCTAGTTTAAAAATAAATAAAAATTTATATAATTAAATAAAATAATTTTTATACTTTATAAAAAAAATTATTTATAATGTTATCATTTAAAATATATTTTAAAAATATTTTTATAATAAATAATATTTTATAAAATATACTTTTAAAATTATTTAAATTATTTATAATATTTAAAAATATTATTATATTAATAATAATTATAAAATTATTAAATAAATTTAGGAAATATATCAAATGATATTAAAATTAAAAGAAAAAAAAAATATCATTGACAAAATTTCAAAAAAAACAAAATTATCTTTATCAATAATATTAGCTAATTATAATTATATTAATGTAAATAAAATATATCAATTAAGAAAAAAAGCAAGAAAAAAAAAAACTATAATAAATGTAGTTAAAAATAAATTATTTAAAATAGCAATAAAAAACACTAAATTTTCTTGCATCGCAGAAAAATTAAAAGGACCAACAATAATAGCATTTTCAATGAAACACCCAGGAAGTGGACCTAAAATTTTTAGAAAATTTTCAAAAAAAAATAAAAAATTTAAAATTACTTATGCAGTATTTGAAGAAAAAATTTTAAATAAAAAAGAAATAAAAAATCTAGCAAAAATGCCAACCAAAAAAGAAGCAATAAAAAAAATAGCAATTTTATTAAAAGAAATAACAATAATAAAATTTTTAAGAACATTATCTTATATAATTAAAATAAAAAAAAATAAAATTTAAAAATAATTATTGTAATAATATATTTATATAATCGATAATACAATTAGGAATAATTATAATGTCAATTACTAAAGAAGAAATTTTAGAATCTATTTCTAATATGTCTGTAAAAAATATTGTAGAATTAATTAAAGATATGGAAAAAAAATTCAATATTACAGCAAATACAGAAATAAATTCATCTAAAAAAAAACAAAAAAACGAAAAAGAAGAAAAAACGGAATTTAACGTATTATTAAAAACAATAGGTAAAAATAAAATACCAGTTATTAAAATTGTAAGAAGTTCTACAGGATTAGGATTAAAACAAGCAAAAGACTTAGTAGAATCTTGTCCCGCAATTATTAAAGAAAAAATAAACAAAGAAGAAGCTGAAACTCTAAAAAAAAACTTAGAAGATGTTGGCGCATTAATAGAAATACAATAAAAATATAATATCCCAAACAATTAAATAACATTAATTGGCTGGTGTATATATATTTTCGCCAGCCTATATAAAAAACACAAAATATTTAATAAAAAATATTTATTAAATATTTTTAATATAAATAATAATTTTAATTAAAAAACGAGGAAACCCATGGTTTACTCTTATACTGAAAAAAAAAGGATTAGAAAAAATTTTGGAAAATTACCAAAAATTTTAGATATACCATATTTATTATCTATTCAATTACAATCATTTCAAAAATTTATTCAAAATGATCATAAAGGAATATATGGTTTAAACGCAGCATTAAAATCTATATTTCCTATTAAAAGTCATAATGGAAATGTAAAAATAAAATATATAAATTATAGATTAGAAAAAAGCTTCTTTAACGTTAAAGAATGCAAAATAAGAGGAACAACCTACTCATCATCTTTACGTGTTCAATTAAAATTAATAATTTATGAACGTGACGAATTCAAAAAAAAAAGAATAAAAAAAATAAAAAAACAAGAAGTTTATATGGGAGAAATTCCATTAATGACAGAACATGGTACATTTGTAGTAAACGGAACAGAAAGAGTAGTTGTTTCACAACTACATAGAAGCCCAGGAGTATTTTTTGATAGCGATAAAGGAAAAACACATTCTTCAGGAAAAATATTATACCATGCTAGAATTATACCATATAGAGGTTCTTGGTTAGATTTTGAATTTGATCCTAAAGATAATTTATTTGTAAGAATAGACAGAAGAAAAAAATTACCAATTACAATACTTTTAAGAGCTTTAAAATATAGTACAGAGAAAATATTAACAATATTTTTTGAAAAAAATATATTTAAAATATTTAACAAAAAACAATTAAAATTAAAATTAATTCCAGAAAGATTAAAAGGAGAAACACTTTCTTTTGATATCATTATAAACAATAAAATATATATTAAAAAAAATAATAGAATCAATGAAGAACACATTAAAAAATTAAAAAAAAAAAAAATAAAAGAAATTATTGTTCCAAATGAATATATTATTGGAAAAACTGTATCTAAAAATTATATTAATAAAAATGGTGAACATATAATTTTATCAAATATGGAAATTACAGAAAAAATACTAAAAAAAATAAAAAAAAACAAATACAAAAAAATAGAAACAATTTTTACAAATGATATAGACAACGGTCCATATATTTCAGAAACCTTAAAAATTGACCCAAGTCATGATTATTATAGCGCATTAACAGAAATATATAGAATGATGAGACCAGGAGAACCACCTACTAAAGAAGCAACAAAAAATTTATTTAATAACTTATTCTTTTCAGAAGAAAGATATGATTTATCTTCTATTGGAAGAATGAAATTTAATAAATCTTTATTTAAAAAAAAAACAACAGGAAATAACTTATTAAACAAAAAAGATATAATTTCTGTAATTAAAAAATTAATTAGTATAAGAAACGGTTATGGAAAAATTGATGACATTGATCACTTAGGAAATAGAAGAGTAAGATCTGTAGGGGAAATGTCTGAAAACCAATTTAGAATTGGTTTAATAAGAGTAGAAAGAACAGTAAAAGAAAAATTATCTTTAGGAGAAATAGAAAATATAAAACCAAAAGATATAATTAACGCAAAACCAATTTCTGCAGCAATAAAAGAATTTTTTAGTACTAGTCAACTATCTCAATTTATGGATCAAAATAATCCATTATCAGCAATTACACATAAAAGAAGAATTTCAGCTTTAGGAATAGGAGGATTAACTAGAGAAAGAGCAGGATTCGAAGTAAGAGATGTACACCCTACACATTATGGAAGAGTTTGTCCTATAGAAACTCCAGAAGGACCAAACATAGGATTAATTAATTCATTATCCGTATACGCAAGAACAAATAAATATGGATTTTTAGAAACTCCATATAGAAAAGTAAATAATAATTTAGTAACAAACGAAATACATTATTTATCAGCAATAGAAGAAGGAAATTTTATAATTGCACAAGCTAATGCAAAATTAGATAAAAATGGTAATTTTATAGAAAAATATATTACTTGTAGAAATAAAGGAGAATCAGAATTATTTACCAAAGATAAAATTAATTATATGGATATTTCTACCCAACAAATAGTTTCTGTTGGAGCATCTTTAATCCCATTTTTAGAACATAATGATGCAAATAGAGCATTAATGGGAGCTAACATGCAAAGACAAGCCGTTCCTACATTAAAAACAGATAAACCATTAGTAGGAACAGGAATGGAAAGAACAGTAGCAATCGATTCAGGAGTAACTATAGTTGCAAAAAGAGGAGGAACAATTCAATATGTAGATTCATCTAAAATAATAGTAAGAATAAATGAATATGAAATGCATTCAGAAGAAGCTGGGATAGATATTTATCACTTAACAAAATATACAAGATCAAATCAAAACACCTGTATTAATCAAACTCCATTAATACAAATAGGAGATAAAATAAAATTAGGAGATGTTCTTGCAGATGGACCATCAACAGATTTAGGAGAATTAGCATTAGGTCAAAATATGAGAGTTGCATTTATGCCTTGGAATGGATATAATTTTGAAGATTCAATATTAATTTCTGAAAGAGTAATGCAAGAAGATAGATTTACTAGTATACATATTCAAGAATTATCTTGTATTGCAAGAGATACTAAACTTGGAGCTGAAGAAATTACATCAGATATACCAAATATAGGAGAATCAGCATTATCCAAACTAGATTCTTCAGGAATTGTTTATATCGGAGCAGAAGTAACTAGTGGAGAAATTTTAGTAGGAAAAATCACCCCAAAAGGAGAAACTCAATTAACACCAGAAGAAAAATTATTAAGAGCAATATTTGGAGAAAAAGCTTCTGATGTTAAAGATTCATCATTAAGAGTACCAAACGGAGTTTCTGGAACTGTAATCGATGTACAAATATTTACAAGAGATGGAGTAACAAAAGATAAAAGAACTATAGAAATAGAAAATATGAAATTTAAAAAAGCACAAAAAGATTTAAAAGAAGAATTAAAAATTTTAGAATTTAGTATTCTTACAAGAATAAAAAAAATATTAATATCTTCTGGAATTAACAAAAATGTTTTAGAGAACATGGTTCCAGAAAAATGGTTAACAATAAAAATTAAAAAAATAAACAATAAAAAATTATTTTTACAATTAATTAAACAATATAAAAAATTAAAATATAATTTTGATGAAAAACTTAAAATAAAAAAAAAAAAAATAATACATGGAGATGATTTAACACCTGGAATTTTAAAAATAGTTAAAATACATTTAGCAGTTAAAAGATATATACAAACAGGAGATAAAATGGCTGGAAGACATGGAAATAAAGGAGTAATTTCAAAAATAAACCCTGTAGAAGATATGCCTTATGATATTAACGGAATACCAATAGATATTGTATTAAATCCATTAGGAGTTCCTTCAAGAATGAATATTGGACAAATACTAGAAACACACTTAGGAATGGCAGCAAAAGGAATAGGAGAAAAAATAAATAAATTATTAAAAAAAAATAAAAAAATATTTTTATTAAGAAAATTTATACAAAAAGCTTATAATATAGGTAATAATATTTGTCAAAAAGTAGATTTAAATAAATTTACAGATGAAGAAATATTATGTTTAGCAAATAACTTAAAAAAAGGATTACCAATAGCAACACCTGTTTTTGATGGAGCAAAAGAAGAAGAAATAAAAAAATTATTAAAATTAGCAAAAATTCCAGAATCTGGTCAAATAACACTATTTGATGGAAGAACAGGAGAAAAATTTGAAAGAAAAGTAACAGTAGGATATATGTATATGTTAAAATTAAATCATTTAGTAGATGATAAAATGCACGCAAGATCAACTGGTTCATATAGTTTAGTTACACAACAACCGTTAGGAGGTAAATCACAATTTGGAGGTCAAAGATTTGGAGAAATGGAAGTATGGGCTTTAGAAGCATATGGAGCATCATATACATTACAAGAAATGTTAACTGTAAAATCTGATGATGTAAACGGAAGAACAAAAATTTATAAAAATATAGTTAATGGAAATCATCAAATGGAACCTAATATGCCAGAATCCTTTAATGTTCTTTTAAAAGAAATTAGATCATTAGGAATTAATATAGAATTAGAAAATTATTAACATAAATTATATTAATAAAAAATATTATATTAATTATAAATTATTATGAAATGTTTCAATTTTACAGGAAGCAATTCGTGAAAGATTTATTAAAATTTTTAAAATCAAAAAAAAAAAATGAAGACTTTGATGCAATAAAAATAACATTAGCATCTCCAAAAATGATAAAATCATGGTCTTTTGGTGAAGTTAAAAAACCAGAAACTATTAATTATCGAACATTTAAACCAGAAAGAGATGGATTATTTTGTTCAAAAATTTTTGGACCAATAAAAGATTATGAATGTTTATGTGGAAAATATAAACGATTAAAACATAGAGGAGTAATATGTGAAAAATGCGGAGTAGAAGTCACAAAAAGCAAAGTAAGAAGAGATAGAATGGGTCATATTGTGCTTGCTGCTCCCATAGCTCATATTTGGTTTTTAAAATCATTACCTTCAAGAATTGGTTTATTATTAGATATGCCATTACGAGATATTGAACGCGTATTATATTTTGAATCTTATGTAGTTATTGAAGAAGGAATGACGCATTTAGAAAAAAAACAAATTTTAACAGAAGAGCAATATTTAGATTTTTTAGAAGAATTTGGAGATGAATTTGATGCAAAAATGGGAGCAGAAGCAATACAATTATTATTAAAAAACATAAACTTAG
Organism: Buchnera aphidicola (Greenidea ficicola); assembly: GCF_039386055.1. Classification (GTDB taxonomy): domain Bacteria; phylum Pseudomonadota; class Gammaproteobacteria; order Enterobacterales; family Enterobacteriaceae; genus Buchnera_K; species Buchnera_K aphidicola_A. The sequence continues at coordinate 31,892 of NZ_CP135012.1, read as the reverse complement.
TAAAAGAAGTAAAAAATTTAAGAAAAAACATTACTAAAACTCCATCCGAAACAAAAAGAAAAAAAATAAATAAAAGAATAAAATTACTAGATTCATTTATTTATTCTAAAAATAAACCAGAATGGATGATTTTAACAGTATTACCTATTTTACCTCCAGATTTAAGACCATTAGTTCCTCTAGATGGGGGTCGTTTTGCAACTTCTGATTTAAATGATTTATATAGAAGAGTAATTAATAGAAATAATCGTTTAAAAAGATTATTAGAATTAACAGCTCCAGACATAATTATAAGAAATGAAAAAAGAATGCTTCAAGAATCTGTTGATGCTTTATTAGATAATGGAAGAAGAGGAAGAGCAATTATTGGTTCTAATAAAAGACCTTTAAAATCATTAGCTGATATGATAAAAGGAAAACAAGGAAGATTTAGACAAAATTTATTAGGAAAAAGAGTGGATTATTCAGGAAGATCAGTAATAACTGTAGGTCCTTATTTAAAATTAAATCAATGTGGATTACCAAAAAAAATGGCTTTAGAATTATTTAAACCTTTTATATATGGAAAATTAGAAGTAAGAAATTTAGCAACAACAATAAAATCTGCAAAAAAAATGGTTGATAAAGAAGATCCGATAGTATGGGATATTTTAGATGAAATTATAAAAGAACATCCTATTTTATTAAACAGGGCTCCAACTTTACATAGATTAGGAATACAAGCATTTGAACCAATATTAATAGAAGGAAAAGCAATACAATTACATCCTTTAGTATGCGCTGCTTATAATGCTGATTTTGATGGAGATCAAATGGCAGTTCATATACCATTAACATTAGAATCACAATTAGAAGCAAGAGCATTAATGATGTCTACCAATAATATATTATCACCAGCAAATGGAGAACCTATTATTGTTCCATCACAAGATGTTGTATTAGGATTATATTACATGACAAGAAAAAAAATTAACGGAAAAGGAGAAGGAATACTTTTAAAAAACCCAGAAGAAGCAGAAAAATTATATTTTAATAATATAGTAGAATTACATTCTACTATAAAAATAAGAATAAAAGAATATAAAAAAAACAAAAAAAACATATTTATTAAAAAAAAAAAAATAATAAATACAACAATAGGAAGAGCAATTTTATGGAAAATTGTTCCAAAAGGATTACCTTTTTCATTAATCAATCAAGCACTTAAAAAAAAATCTATTTCTAATATGTTAAATATTTGTTATAGAAATTTAGGATTAAAACCTACAGTAAATTTTGCAGATCAAATTATGTATACAGGATTTAAATATGCTGCAAAATCAGGAGTTTCAGTTGGAATTAACGATATGACCATACCTAAAAAAAAAATAAAAATAATAAAAAAAACAAAAAAAAAAGTATCCAAAATACAAAAACAATTTAAATCTGGTTTAGTAACTAACAGTGAAAAATATAATAAAATAATTGATATATGGACTTCTGCAAATGAAAAAATTTCAAAATCCATGATGAAAAATTTATCTACAGAAAAAATAAAAAAAAAAAATGGAAAAAAAATAATACATAAATCTTTTAATAGTATTTATATGATGGCAGATTCTGGAGCAAGAGGATCAGAAGCACAAATAAGACAATTAGCTGGAATGAGAGGATTAATGGCAAAACCAGACGGATCTATTATTGAAACTCCTATTACTGCAAATTTTAGAGAAGGATTAAATGTTTTACAATATTTTATTTCTACTCATGGAGCAAGAAAAGGATTAGCAGATACAGCATTAAAAACTGCTAATTCTGGTTACTTAACAAGAAGATTAGTAGATGTTGCTCAAGATGTAGTAGTAACAGAAAATGATTGCAAAACAAATAAAGGAATTAAAATGATTCCTATAATAGAAGGTGGTTACGTAAAAGAAACACTTATAGAAAGAGTTTTAGGAAGAGTTACTGCAAAAGATATTTTTAATAAAAAAAAAAAAAAAATAATAATAAAAAGAAATACATTAATAGATGAAGAATATTGTAATATTATTAAAAAATATTCAATTAATAAAATAAAAGTTCGATCTGTTGTATATTGCGAAACAAATTTTGGTATATGTTCTTATTGTTATGGTAGAGATTTAGCAAAAGGAAAATTAGTAAATCAAGGAGAAGCTATTGGAGTAATAGCAGCACAATCAATAGGAGAACCAGGAACACAATTAACTATGAGAACATTTCATATTGGAGGAGCTGCTTCCAGCGCTACTACAATAAACAATATTCAAATAAAAAATGAAGGAACAATAAAATTAAACAATGTAAAATATGTTACAAATTCAACTGGAAATATAATAATAACATCAAGAAATGTTGAATTAAACATGATTGATAAATACGGTATTACTCAAGAAAGTTATAAAATACCATATGGATCTATTATGTTTAAAAAAAATGGAGAAAAAGCTTATTCTGGAGAAATAATTGCAAAATGGGATCCTCATACTATACCCATTATAACAGAAGTTAATGGATTTCTAAAATTTGTAGATATGATAAATGGACAAAGTATCATAAAAAAAACCGATGAATTAACAGGTTTATCATCAATTATAATATTAAACACAGCAGAAAGAACATCTTTAGGAAAAGAATTAAGACCAACATTAAAAATAGTAGATAAAAATAATAAAAATATTTTAATTCCTGGAACAGATATGCCAGCACAATATTTTTTACCTGAAAAAACAATAATAAATTTAGAAAACGGATCAAGAATATATTCAGGAGATATTTTAGCAAAAATACCACAAGAATCAAAAAGAACAAAAGATATAACTGGGGGATTGCCTAGAGTTGCAGATTTATTTGAAGCTAGAAAACCAAAAGAAACAGCAATGTTGGCAGAAATAAGTGGAATTATTTCTTTTGGAAAAGAAACAAAAGAAAAAAGAAGATTAATAATAACCCCTAATAAAAAAAATAAAAATATTTATGAAACAATGATTCCAAAATGGAAACAATTAAATGTTTTTGAAGGAGAAAAAGTAGAAAAAGGAGACAATATAGCAGAAGGTCCTGAATCAGCTCATGATATTTTAAGATTAAAAGGAGTTCAAGCAATAACAAAACATATAGTAAATGAAGTTCAAGAAATATATAGATTACAAGGAGTAAAAATAAATGATAAACATATCGAAGTAATTATTAGACAAATGTTAAGAAAAGGAACAATAATAAATAGTGGAGATTCAAAATTTTTAGAAGGAGAACAAATTGAATATTCAAAAATTAGAAAAACAAACAAAAAATTAAAAAAAAAAGGAAAAAGAAAAATTAAATTTTTAAGAAATTTACTAGGAATTACAAAAGCTTCTTTAGCAACAGAATCATTTATATCAGCAGCTTCATTTCAAGAAACTACTAGAGTATTAACTGAAGCAGCAGTTGCAGGAAAAAAAGATAAATTAAAAGGTTTAAAAGAAAATGTAATTGTAGGTAGATTAATACCAGCAGGAACAGGATATGCATATCATAAAGATAGAATTTATCAAAAAAAAAAAAAAAAAAAAAAATAATTTTATATTAAATATAATAATTATTAAAAAACAATAAAACTTATTATATTAAATTTAATAATATAAAATTAAAAATATTAATAAAATAACTAAATAAAAAAAAATAAAAATATCATAAAGGAAAAAAAATGAATAAAAGTCAATTAATTAATATTATATCTGAAAAAACAAAATTTTCTAAACAACAAACAAAAATAATTATAAATGAAACTTTTAATACTATAACATCATTTTTAAAAAAAGGAGAAATAGTTCAAATTATAGGATTTGGAACATTTAAAGTAAATTTTAGAGCAGCTAGAGTAGGAAGAAACCCACAAACCGGAAAAGAAATAAAAATAAAAGCTACAAAAGTACCGGTTTTTGTTTCTGGAAAATCATTAAAATCCGCTGTAAAATAATTTTTTATTATTTGGGGTTTATAAAAACCCCTAATAAAATATTATTTTAAATAAAATTAAATATATTAATTTAAATATTATAAAAAAATGAAAAAAAAAAAAAAAATAAAAACAGCGTTATTAAGTGTAGCAAATAAAAAAAATATTATTGAATTTTCAAAAAAATTAATTTATAGAAAAATAAAATTATTTGCAACAAATGGAACTGCGAAAATTTTAAAAAAAAATAATATTCCTGTTAAAAAAATATCTGATTACATCAAATTTCCAGAAATACTAAATGGAAAAATAAAAACTTTGCACCCAAAAATATACGGGGGAATATTAGCAAAAAAAAAAAATATTAATGAAATAAATAAATATAAAATAAAAAAATTTGATTTAATAGTAGTAAACTTTTATAAATTTAAAATAAAAAATAATAATAAAAAAAACAACTTAAAAAAAATATCAGAATTTATTGATATAGGAGGACCTTCAATAGCAAGAGCTGCAGTAAAAAACTATAAAAATGTAATAATTATTCATGATATAAAAGACTACAAAAAAATAATTAATAAAATAGATCAAAATAAAATAAATTCAAAAATGAAATTTAAATTTGCAATAAAAACTTTTAAATATATTACATTATATGATATTAAAATTTTAAATTTTATATTAAAAAAAAAAAAAAAAAAAATATTACCAAAAAAATTAACAATAAAATTATTAAAAAATAAAAAATTAAGATATGGAGAAAACCAACATCAAAAATCTGCTTTATATTATAAAAAAAAAATAATTAAAAATAAAAATATTATTTTTAAAAAAAAAATACAAGGAAAAAAACTATCATATAATAATATATACGATGCAAATATAGCATTAGAATGTGTAAAAACATTAAAAAAACCTGCTTGTGTTATTGTAAAACATGGTAATCCATGTGGTTGTGCAATAGGAAAAAATATATTTTTATCATACAAATCTGCTTATAAAACTGATATAGATTCTTGTTTTGGAGGAATAATTGCATTTAATGATTTTTTAGATGAAACAACAATAAAATATATTTTAAAAAAACAATTTGTAGAAATAATTATCGCACCAAAAATATCATTATTAGCAAAAAAAATAATAAAAAAAAAAAAAAACATAAGAGTATTAATATATAATAAAAAAATAAAATTTAAAAAAAATGAATTAGATATAAAATCTATTAACAATGGATTTTTAATACAAACAAAAGATAAAAAAATTAATATAAAAAAATATATTAATGTTACTAAAAAAAAACCAAATAAAAAAGAAATAAAAGATTTATTATTTGCATGGAAAATAGTTAAATTTGCAAAATCTAATGCAATTGTATATGCAAAAAATCTTATGACTAAAAGTATTGGATCAGGACAAACAAGTAGAATTGATGCAATTAAAATGGCTAATAAAAAAGCTAAAGAAACAAATAAAAAAATAAATTTTAGTGTTTTAGCTTCAGATGCTTTTTTACCTTTTAAAGATAATATTAATTTACTTTCTAAAAATAATATTACTTGTATAATACAACCAGGAGGTTCAATAAGAGATAAAGAAATTATTAAAGAAGCAAATAAAAAAAATATAGCAATGATATTTACAAATATAAGACAATTTAAACACTAAAAAAANANTAATATAATTATCAAATTTCAATTAAATAATAAAATTAAAATTTTAAAAAAAAATTAAAAATAATAAATTTAAAATGGTATATATAATATTTATTAAAATATAATAATATATTTTAATAATTTACATACCATATTATATATATCTTATAATTATTTATAAATAAATTTATAATTTAACATATTAATAAATATATTATAATATTTTTCTAAAATTTTTAGTTGCTTGAATCATATTTTTAATTCCTAAAATAGATTCTTCAAATGTTCTAGTTTTTAAACCACAATCTGGATTTATCCATAATTTTTTTACAGAAATATAATTTATCGCTTTTTTAATTAAAGATTCTATAAATTGTATTGTTGGAATATTAGGGGAATGTATATCATATACACCAGGACCTATATCATTAGGATAATTAAATTCTTTAAAATATTCTAATAAATCCATTTCTGATCTAGAAGTTTCAATAGTTATAACATCTGCATCTAAATCAGAAATAGATTTCATAATATCATTAAATTCACAATAACACATATGTGTATGTATTTGGGTAGAATCTTTTACACCTGAAGACATTAAACGAAATGAATCTACTGACCAAGATAAATACTTATCCCAATTTTTTTTACGTAAAGGCAATCCTTCTCTTAAAGCAGGTTCATCAATTTGAATAATTTTTATTCCAGATTTTTCTAAATCACTAACTTCATCTCTTAACGCTAAAGCAATTTGTTTTGAAATAATACTTTTTTTAATATCCTCTCTAAGAAAAGACCAACATAATATCGTAACAGGACCAGTAAGCATTCCTTTAATAGGTTTTTTTGTTAATGATTGAGAAAATTTAGACCACTTTATAGTAATAGGTTTTTTTCTATAAACATCTCCTATAATTATTGGTGGTTTAACACATCTTGAACCATAACTTTGTACCCATCCATTTTTGGTAAAAATAAAACCATTCATATTTTCACCAAAATATTCCACCATATCGTTTCTTTCTGGTTCTCCATGTACTAAAACATCTACCCCTAATTTTTCTTGAATTTTAATAACCTTTTTAATATACTTAGATATTTTTTTATTATAATATTTACTATTTATTTTTCCAGTTTTATAATCTAACCTTAATTTTCTTATTTTATTTGTTTGAGGAAATGATCCTATAGTAGTTGTAGGTAATAATGGAAAATTAAATTTATTTTTTTGTATTTTTTTTCTTATTTTATATATATTTTTTCTTTTAAAATCTTTTTTTTTTAAATTTTTTAAACGATTTTCAACATCTATTTTATGAACTTTATCTGATATATTATGACTTATAATTTTTTTACTATATTTTTCAATTTTTTTTACATTATTTTTATTTAATGAATCAGATAACAATTTTAATTCTTTACATTTTTGTATTGCAAAAGAAAACCAATTTTTAATATCATTTTCTAATAAATTTTCTTCAGATAAATCAATAGGAATATGTAAAAAAGAACAAGAAGGACCTATCCAAAAATATCTTTTTTTAAGTATAGGTTTTAAAATATTAAACCATTTAAATAAATCAGAACTCCAAATATTACGACCATTAATCACCCCAAAAGAAAATAAAATATCTTTAGAAAAAAAATTAATTAAATTACTTAAATTATATTTTCCAGATATTAAATCAAAATGTATTCCTTGAATAGGTAATTTTTTAATAATTTCTAAATTATGATCAACTTTTCCAAAATAAGTAGTTAACATTATGTTAGTATAATTATTTAGTTCATTATAAGCATAAACAAAAGAATTTTTCCAAATTTCAGGTAAATCAAAAGATAAAATTGGTTCATCTATTTGAACCCAATTAATATTTCTTTTTTTTAATTCATTTAAAACATATTGATATATAGGTAAAATTCTTTTTAATAAAGTAATACGATTAAAATTTTCTCCTTTAACTTTTCCTAACCATAAATATGTTAAAGGACCTAATAATATAGGTTTTATATTATAACCTAATGATAAAGATTCATCAACTTCATCTAATAACTGATTCCAGGAATATTTAAAAATTTGATTTTTAGTAAATTCAGGTACAATATAATGATAATTAGTATTAAACCATTTAGTCATTTCTGAAGCAAATGTAGGTTTTCTAAATGGAGCACAACCACGAGCAACTAAAAATAAAGTATTCAAATCAATTATATTTTTTTGAGTATGTCTTTTTGGAATGTTTCCTAACATCATACTAATATTTAAAACCTGATCATACCAAGAAAAATCACCTACTGATATATAATCAATTCCATTTTTATATTGTTGTTTCCAATGTCTTTTTCTTAACATTTTTCCAACAAATAATAAATCCTTTTTAGTAATTTCTCCATTCCAATATTTTTCTTGCGCAAATTTTAATTCTCTATTTAATCCAATTCTTGGAAAACCAAGTATATGATTTTTAACTTTCATAAAATATTTCTCATAATAAAATAATAAATTTCTAAAAAAGTAATTTTAAATAAAATTAAATAAAAAATTATATTAAAAAATAATATAAAATTAATAAATAAAAAAATTATTCATAAATAATATAAAAAATAATAATTTAATTAAAATATTTTAAAAATTATTAAAAAAAAAAAAAAAAAAAATAAAATATATATATTAATTTACGTTCTATAATATAATTAAATTTATATTATCATATTAATGTAAAAAATATAAAAAACAGATTAAAATTTAAATTATTTATTAAAAATAATACACCCTTAAATTTTACATGATAAAATAAAATATAACTAAAATTAAAAAAAATAATAATTATCATTAAAAAAAATTTAAAAAAAAAATAAAATAGCTATTAAATATAAAAAATTTAATAGTTAATTTTAATATTTTAACAATTTTTTTTAAAAAAAAATTAAAAATATAAGAAAAATATTAAAAAAATAAAATTGTAATAATTTATCCCATAAGATTTATTATATAAAAAAAATTATTAAAATCTTATAAAGAATTTCAAAAAAAAAAAAAAAAAAAAATTTTAAAAAAAATTAAAAAATATTAATTTTAATAATAATAGTTTCTTTTAATATAAAAAAAATATAATCTTTTTAAATTAAATAATAAAAACTTTAAAAAAAAATAAATTATTAAAAAAAAAATATAAAAACTATATATAATAATAAATATTTTAAAATAAAATAAAAAATTTATTAATTTTATAAAATTAAATCCTTAAAATTATAAAAAATTTATTTAAAATTATCTATAATAAATAAAAATATATTTATTTTTCAATTGCTACACGTAATTTTTTCATTGCATTTTTTTCTAATTGACGTACTCTTTCTGCAGAAATTCCATAATATTCAGCTATTTTTTTTAAAGTTATTTTTCTATTATCATCATCATATAACCATCTCGAATTAATAATATTTCTACTTCTTTTATCTAATCGATCTAAAGCAATAATTAATTTATTATTAATATATTTACACCAATTATTTTTTTCAAAAACAATAGAAAAATTAGAATTATTATCTTTTAAATAATGTATAGTAATTTTATTATTTTTTCTAAAAATTGAAGATTGCAAAGGGAAAGGATTAAAAGTTATATCTTTAGAAAACATCCTTTTTTCCATTTCTTGTACATCATTACTATTAACATTTAATTTTTTAGCAACAACATTTAACTCTATAATATTAAACCAACCAATTTTTTTTTTAATTCTTCTCAAATTAAAAAATAATTTTCTTTGAGATTTTGTAGTAGCAACTTTAACAATTCTCCAATTTCTTAATACATATTCATGTATTTCTGATTTAATCCAATGAACAGCAAAAGATACTAACCGTACCCCAATAATAGGATTAAATCTTCTTAATGCTTTCATTAATCCAATATTTCCCTCTTGAATTAAATCATTATATAATAAACCATATCCATAATAATTTTTTGTAATATGAATTACAAATCTTAAATGTGATAAAATTAACATTCTAAAAGAACTTAAATCACCATATCTATAAAATCTTAAAGATAAATATTTTTCTTCTTCTAAAGATAATAAAGGTAAAATATTTACTGCTCTTATATAAGAATCTAAATTCCCTACAATAGGTATTTTTAAACATCTAATTTTATTACAAACGGTCATTTTAAAAAAATTCCTATAATTTAAATATCATAATATTTTATTTTTTAAAAAAAAAATTTATTATATAAAAAAAAATAAAACCTAAGAAAAAAATTTAAAATATTTTAAAAACAAATTTTAAAAATAAAATTTATTTTATTTTTTTAAAAAAATTATTTATATATTCTTTACTATTAAAAACATATAAATCTTTTTTACTTTCTCCAATAGATACATAACTAATTGGTATAGAAAATTTTTTAATTATAGAAAAAATTACCCCACCTTTTGCTGTACTATCTAATTTTGTTAAAATAATACCATTAATATTAAACAATTTATTAAATATTTTAGCTTGAAAAATAGAATTTTGTCCTATAGTAGCATCTAATGTTAATAAAATTTCATGAGGAGCATAATAATCAATTTTTTTTATAACCCTAATAATTTTTTTTAATTCTTTTATTAAAGATAAATTACTACTAAAACGACCTGCAGTATCAATAATTAATATATCTATTTTTTTAGATTTAGCAGACTGAATAGCATCATAAATAACAGATGCAGAATCAGAACCTTGTTTTTGAGAAATTACAGAAATAGAATTTATTTTTCCCCATTTTTTCAATTGATCTATCGCTGAAATCCTATAAGTATCACCAGCAGCTAACATAACAGATTTTCCAGAAATAATATATTTAAAAGCTAATTTTCCTACCGAACTTGTTTTTCCAACCCCATTTACTCCAATTACTAATATAATATAAGGAGAATAAAATTTATTACTTTTATATGGAGTAATATTTAATAATATTTTTTTTAATTTATTTTTTAAAATAGAATATAAAATTTTAGAATCATTAATACCTTTATTATTAATTTCTAATTTTATTTTTTTTATTATTTCATTTGTAAATTTTATTCCAAAATCCGATAATATTAATTTATTTTTTAATTTTTTAATAAAATATTTATCTATTTTATCACTTACAAAAATTTTTTTAATATTAGCAGAAATTTTTTTAGTTATATTTTTCCATTTTAATGATAATTTTGAAAAAAAATTATTTTTTGAAATATTTTTTTTTTTATTTTTATTTTTTGAAATATTTTTTTTTTTATTTTTATTTTTTGAAAAAAAATTTAAAAAAAAACTTTTTTTAATATTTATCATAATAATTACCTAAAAATATATAATAAAATAAAATATTTATTTTAAAAAAAATATTTATTATATAAAATAAAATTTAATAAAAAAAATATAAAATATGAAAAAAAATTTTATTCGAATAAACAGTGGAATATTTAAAAATAGAAAAATAACATTTAAAAAAAAAAATAAAATTAGACCAACAACAAGTTTTAATCGAATTACTTTATTTAATTGGTTAAAACCTTATATTAAAAATTCTTTATGTTTAGATTGTTTTTCTGGAACAGGTTCTTTAGGAGTAGAATCAATTTCTAATTTAGCTAAATTTGTTACAATATTAGAAAAAAAAAAAAAAATAATAAAAATAATTAAAAAAAACATAAAAAAATTACAAATTAAAAATATAAAAATAATTAAAACAAATGCAATTCAATGGTTAAATAAAAAAGGAATACCTTATGATATTATATTTTTAGATCCACCATATTATAATTCAATATTACAAAAAACAATATTTATGATAGAAAAAAATAACTGGATAAAATTTAATTCAATTATATATATTGAAAAAGCAAAAAATCATAAAAACTTAATTATTCCAAAAAATTGGTTATTATATAAAAAAAAAAAATTAAAAAAAATAATATTTTATTTATATTTTTGTAAATAAAAAATAATATTTTAAATTTAATCTTTATTTATAAAATTTTATTAATTTTAAAATAAAAAAAAATAAATTATGGATATAAATATGTTAATAGGAACAAATTTAAAAAATTTTCTAAAAAATCCCTTAAAAATATTAAAAAAAATTAAAAAAAAAAAATTAATTATTTTTAAAAAAAAAATACCAATTATGTATATTTTAAATATAAAAACATTTAATAAACTATTAAAATATAAAATAAAATATAAAAATTACAAAAAAAAAATAAAAAAAACAGAAAAAAATAAAAAATTTATTATGCATAAACATTGGAAACCAGATAAAAATTTTTTAAAACAAGCTTCATTATGGGGAATTAAATTATATAAAACTGCAACAAAAACAGAACTTGCTTCATTTATTTCATATTGGAATGCAGAAAAAAGATCATTTTATCATATACAATGGCAACAAAAATTAGCAAGAAATCTACAACAAATTAGAAATATGATAAATATAAAAAAAAAAAACATAAACAATATTTCTAAACTAGAATATAAAATACCATATGGATTTAGAGGAGAATAACATGTATAAATATAAAAATTTTTTAAAAAAATTAAAAAAAATAATGCCAAATAACATAAAACCAAAATTTAAAAATGAAAAAGAATTATTTTTTTGGAATCAAAAACAAGGAATAATATCCTCAAAAACAATAATAAAAAAAAATAAAATAAAAAAAATAAAAAAAAATTTTAATCAATCAGGTATAAAAAAATTATACATAAATTGTTCTTTTAATAATTATAAAATATTTAATCAAGGGCAAAAAAAAGCATTATTAGCAGCTAAAAAATACGCAAAAAAATTTCATAAAAATATTGCAAATTTTATATTTTCAGGAAAATCAGGAACAGGAAAAAATCATTTAGCATCTGCAATAGGAAATTATTTAATAATTAATGGAAAAAGTGTATTAATTGTAACAGTAGCAGATTTAATGTCAAACATGAAAAATACATTTAATAAAAAAAATAATACAACAGAAGAAAAATTATTAAATAAATTAAGTACAGTTGATCTTTTAATAATAGATGAAATAGGAATACAAACTGAATCTAGATATGAAAAAATAATAATTAATCAAATTGTTGATAGAAGATCATCTTCAAAATTATCTACTGGAATGCTATCAAATTTAGATTATAAAGGAATGAATATACTTTTAGGGGAAAGGGTAATAGACAGAATGAGATTAGGAAATAGTTTATGGGTAAACTTTGAATGGGAAAGTTATAGAAAAAATATTAAAAATTAAAATTATTTTAAAGAAAATAAATTAACGATCTCTAGAAATATATGTTTCTGATCGAGTATCAATTTTTATAATATCTCCAATTTTTATAAATAAAGGAACTTTAATTATTACACCAGTACTTAATGTAGCAAACTTACTAAAAGAAGAAACACTATCTCCTTTAATAACATTCTCTGTTTTAATAACTTTTAATTTAACAAAATTTTTTAATATAATATTAATAGGATTATTATTCCATAATAAAATTTCACAAATATCTTGCGGAATTAACCATTTATAATTATTTCCGATGATAGATTTTTTAATATATATTTGATTAAAATTTTCATCATCCATAAAAATCCACATTTTATTATCATTATATAAATAAATAAATTTTTTTTTAATAATATCAGCTGACTTTAAATGTTCTGAAGCTTTAAAAGTTTTATTAATTAAAGTACCTGTTAATAAACGTCTTAATTTTAAACGAACAAAAGCTTTTCCTTTTCCAGGATTAATAAATTCACTAAATTCTATATTATAAGGTTCAAAATTTAAAATTATTTTTCTTCCACATTTAAAATTATTAACAAATGACATTTTAATAAACCTTTATTTAAAAAAAAAATATCATCCCGAAAAAAAATTCGGGATGAAAAAAATATATTGTAAATAAAAACTACATCATTCCACCCATTCCACCCATTCCAGCGCTAGATGGATTATTATTTCCTAAATCCGTTTTTTCTTCTTTAAGTAAATCTGTTACCATACATTCAGTAGTAATCATTAAACCTGCAACAGATGCTGCATATTGTAAAGCAGATCTAGTAACTTTAGTAGGATCTAAAATACCAAAATTAATCATATCACCATATTGATCAGTAGCTGCATTATAACCATAATTTCCTTTTCCATCTTTTACATTATTAGTAACTACAGATGGTTCTTCTCCAGAATTCGCAACAATTTGACGTAAAGGAGCTTCCATTGCTCTTAATGCAACTCTTATTCCTACATTTTGATCTTCATTTTGACCATTAATAGTAGAAATTTTTTCCGCTACTCTAACTAATGCTACTCCACCACCTGGAACAACTCCTTCTTCAACAGCAGCTCTAGTAGCATGTAAAGCATCTTCTACACGAGCTTTTTTTTCTTTCATTTCTACTTCAGTAGCAGCTCCTACTTTTAAAACCGCAACACCTCCAGATAATTTTGCTAATCTTTCATTAAGTTTTTCTTTGTCATAATCTGAAGTTGCTTCTTGTATTTGTTGACGTATTTGATTTACTCTACTATGAATTGAATGTTTTTCTCCTACACCTCCAATAATAGTAGTAGTTTCTTTAGTTATCACAACTCTTTTTGCTTGTCCTAAATCTTCTAAAGTTGATTTTTCTAATTCCATAGCTAATTCTTCAGATATTAAAGAACCTCCTGTTAAAATAGAAATATCTTGTAACATTGATTTTCTACGATCACCAAAACCAGGAGCTTTTACTGCAGCAATTTTAACAATTCCACGCATAGAATTAACTACTAATGTTGCTAAAGCTTCCCCTTCTAAATCTTCTGAAATAATTAATAATGGTTTACCTGCTTTAGCTACCGCTTCTAATATTGGTAACAACTCTCTAACACTAGATATTTTTTTATCAGCCATTAAAATATATGGATTTTCTAATTCTACTAAACCAGAATCAGGTTTATTTATAAAATAAGGAGATAAATATCCTCTATCAAATTGCATACCTTTCACTACTTCTAATTCATTTTGCAAACCAGTTCCTTCTTCAACAGTAATAACTCCATCATTACCAACTTTTTCCATAGCTTCCGCAATTAAAGATCCAACTTTTTCATCTGCATTTGCAGAAATAGTTCCAACTTGTGTAATAGCTTTCGAATCAGAACAAGGAACAGATAAATTTCTTAATTCATCTACAGCACTAATAACAGCTTTATCTATTCCTCTTTTTAAATCCATAGGATTCATACCTGCAGCAACAGCTTTTAAACCTTCATTAACAATAGATTGGGCTAATAAAGTAGCAGTAGTAGTACCATCACCAGCAGCATCATTTGCTTTAGAAGCTACTTCTTTAACCATTTGCGCGCCCATATTTTCAAATTTATCTTCTAATTCAATTTCTCTAGCTACAGAAACTCCATCTTTTGTTATACTAGGAGCTCCAAAAGATTTATCTAAAACAACATTTCTACCCTTTGGTCCTAAAGTAACTTTTACAGCATCTGCTAATACATTTACGCCTCGAAGCATTTTAATTCTAGCTTCATTACCAAATTTTACATCTTTAGCGGCCATTTAAAATTTCCTTAAAGCGTATATTATCAATAAATTTTTTATATTTTATTTTTCAATAATAGCTAAAATATCATTTTCATTAATAATTAAAACTTCTTTGTTATTTATTTTTTCTACTTTAGCTCCATATCCTTCATTAAAAATTACTAAATCTCCAATTTTAACATCTAATGGTTTAATTTTTCCATTATCTAAAATACGACCTTTTCCAACAGAAATAACCTTTCCTCTAGTAGATTTTTCTGCAGAATTTCCAGTTAAAACAATTCCCCCTGCAGATTTAGATTCTATTTCTTGTCTTTCAATAACTACACGATCATGCAATGGACGAATTTTCATGATATAATTCCTCTTTATATTGCAATCAAAATTTAATTATTTACATTAATTAAAAATANNAAAAATTATTTATAACAATTAATATATTGGGATTTATTTTAATAAATTCAAGGTTTTAAAAATTTTTTATTTTTTTTTAAAATATTACATATTTAAAAAATAAATATTGACTTTTTATATAATTTAATGTTTCAATATTAATTAATTGCCCGAATAGCTCAGTTGGTAGAGCAGGGGACTGAAAATCCCCGTGTCGGTGGTTCAATTCCGCCTTCGGGCATTAATATAATAAAATAAATAATATTAAAATAAATTATTTTCCTATACAAAAATTAGAAAAAATATATGATATAATTTTTTTAGAAGTAACAGAACCATAAATTTCATTTAATAATTTTTGAGAAAAAAATAAATCTTCAGCTAATAATTCAATATTTCTAGATAAAATCCATTTTTTTTTTATTTTTAAAAGAAAATTTTTAGTAGATTTTAAAATATTCAAATGTCTACTTTTTACTATAAAATTAGCTTCATTATTAATTAATAATTTTGTTTTTTTAATTAAAAATTTTCGAATTAAATCAATTCCTAAATTATTCAATGTTGAAATATAAATATATTTTATACCTTTAATTTTATATTTAATAATTTTTTTTTTATTATATAAATCAAATTTATTTAAAATAATTAAAAAATTTTTTTTAATTAATAATTTTGATAAAAATTTAGATAAAATTTGTAATTGAATAAAATTATTTAAATTAATATCAATAACAAAAAAAATATAATCAGCATTTTTTATTTCTTTAATTGCTCTTTTTATTCCTATGTTTTCTATAACATTATCAGTTTCATGTATTCCAGCAGTATCTACCAACTCAAACAAAACACCATTAATACTAAAATTTTCATGCAAAGTATCTCTTGTAGTTCCTTTTATATTAGTTACTATAGATCTATTATTAAATAATAATTTATTAAAAATACTTGATTTTCCTACATTAGGAGGACCAGCAAGAACTATTTTAATTCCATTTTTTAATATTTTACTATTATTAGACATATTTATAATTTTATTTATAGAAAAAATTATATTATCAATATTTTTTTCTATATTTAAATTTAAAAAATATTCTTCTTCATTTTCAAAAAAATCAATTCTAACTTCTATTTCAGATCGAAATACAATTATTTTTTGAATAATATTTTTAATATATTTAGAAAAAAAACCATGTAAAGATTTTAATGAACATTTTAATTCTATTTCAGATCTAGAATTAATTAAATCATTAATAGCTTCTGCTTGTATTAAATCTATTTTTTTATTTAAAAACGCTCGCTCAGAAAATTCTCCTTTTCTAGCTATACGAATATTTTTAATACTTGTAATAATATCAATTAATAAATTTAATAATATTGGACTTCCATGCGTTTGTAGTTCTAATACATCTTCTCCAGTAAAAGAATTAGGACCAGGAAACCATAAAGCTATTCCTTTATCAATAATATTATTTGATAAATCAAAAAAAGATAAATAAGTAGCAATTTTAGGTTTTGGTATTATTTTTAATATTTTTAAAGAAACTAAAGAAGATAAAACACCAGATACTCTTATTATCCCAACTGCACTTTTACCATAAGGAGTTATTTGAGCAACGATAGTATCATTAAAAAACATAAATAACCTATATTAAAATATAATATTAATTAATATTTTTTTTAAAAAAATACGAAATCCAACATTGTTGAAAAATAGTAATCATGTTACTTATAAAATAATATAATACTAATCCAGAAGGAAACCAAATAAAAAAAAAAGAAAAAATAAAAGGAATAATATTCATAATTATTTTTTGAAAATTATCAGATATATTATTAATTGATTCTTTTTGTAAATACCACATAGTAAAACCCATTAAAAAAGGTAAAAAATAAAATGGATCTTTTTCAGATAAATCTTTAATCCAAAAAATAAATGGAGAATGTCTTAATTCAATTGAATTATTTAACATATTATATAAAGATAAAAAAATTGGCATTTGAATTAATATAGGTAAACAACCACCTAATGGATTTATTTTATTTTTTTTATATAAATACATTAATTTTTTACTCATCTTTTGTTTATCATTATTAAATTTTTTTTTAATATAATTAATTTTTGGTTGCAATAATTTTATTTTACACATAGATATATATTGCGATTTTGTTATAGGATATAATAATATTTTAATAAATAAAGTTATACTAATTATAGAAAAACCCCAATTATTTGTATAAAAATAAAAAAAATTTAACAATTTAAATAACGGTTTAGAAATAAAAGAAAAAAAACCATAATCAATAATTAAATTTAAATTAGGAGCTAAAAAATAAATTTTATCATATATTTTAGGACCAACAAATAATTTTGAAGAAAAAACACCAAAAGAATAAGGATTAATTAAAAAATTTTTAAAAATATAACCAATTTCTATATAATTATCATAATTTTTTTTTATATAAATATCATTGATTTCATTTATTTTTGGAATCCAAGAAGAAAAAAAATATTGCTGTAAAATAGAAATCCAACCAGAAGATGTACTAATATTATTATCATGAATATCATTTAATTTTAAATTTACAAATTTTTTATTATCACTAGAATAAGATAAATTATTATATTCTTTAGAAAATAAATTATTTAAAAAAAAATATTTATTATTAGAACCATTAATATTTTTAATTAATTTATTATAAAAATTAAAATTTATTTTTTTATTTGTAAAATTATTTATTTTATATTGTATTTCAATATCATATGAATTTTTCTTAAAAATAAAAGTTTTTGTAAATATTACCCCATCATTAGAAATATTATACATAGGAACAAATAAAAAAAAATTATTTTTCTCTAACTCAAAAAATTTTTTTTCAGTAAAAAAAAAAATATTTTTTTTTTTTATAATATTATTTTTATAATTTTGAATAATTTCTGTTTTAGCTTGATATATATTATCTTTTTTATTATTTAATATAGTTAAAATTTTTTCAGAATTTAATTTTTCTTTATAATTACATAAACTTAATTTTTCAATATTACCATTTAATAAATTAATAACTATATTAAATAAATCAGTTTTTATAAAAATTTTAGAATTATTAATATTATTTAATAAATTTTCATTTTTAAAAAAATAATTTTTATTTTCATAAAAATTAATTTTTTGTAAACCATTAAAAAAATTTCTATTAAAATAAGTAATTATAATAAAAAAAAATAAAATAAAAAAAAAAAAATAAAAAAAACGTTTTAAAATCATTTTATTAATCTCATATTTATAAATTTGAAAAATCAAATCCTCCAGAATGAAAAATATTACATTTTAATAATCTCAAAAAAACAAAATATAATGATTTTATAAAATTATATTTTTTAAAGATTTTTATTGCATAATTAGAACAAGAAGGATAAAAACGACAATTAGAAACAAAAAAAATACTAAAACTTATTTGATACAATTTTATTATTAAAATTATTAATCTATTAAAAAATGATAATGAAAAAACCAAAATTCCTCCAAAATAGAAATAAAATTTAATTTATTTAAATGAATTATTTTATTTTTAATAATTATTATAAAATCCATAGGAATTAATTGATATTGATATAATCTAAATTTTTCTCTAATTAATCTTTTGATATAATTTCTAATATTTGAATATTTTACATTTCTTTTATTAATACAAAAACCAATCCTAGAATATTTTAATAAATTTAAACGACTTAATAATATAAAATATAAATTTTTAATAACATAAGGTTTTTTAAAAACATAATCAAATTCTAAAATATTTAGTATTTTCTTTTTTTTTTTAAAAAAAAAATTATTCATACATTAAGTTTTATAATATAAACTTAAGATGATACAGTTAAACGACTTCTCAATTTTTTTCTTCTTCTAGATAAAATTAATCTTCCATTTTTTGTTGACATTCTAGATCTAAAACCATGAACTCTATATTTCTTTAACAATGAAGGTTGAAAAGTTCTTTTCATTTTATTTCATTTCCTCTAAAAAAATAAAAAAAATAAATAACTTTTAAAAAATAAATATTAATAATATATTTTATAAATATATTAAAAAATATAACTAAATATATTATTTATGAAATTTACTATATACCAAAAAAAACTAATAGAAAAATTAAAAATAATAAATTCTATAATAACAAAAAACCAAAAAAATAAAATTTTAGAAAATATTTTAATAACAATTAAAAAAAAAACTTTATTTTTAATTAGCACTGATTTAGAAAAAGAAATAATAGTAAAAACATCTAAAATTAAAAATATAATAGAAGGAAAAATTACTATATCAGGACAAAAAATATTAAATCTTTGTAGAAATATTAATGAAAATGTTAAAATAATTTTTATTTTAATAAAAAATAAAATGAAAATTATAGCAAATAAAAGTAAATTTTTAATTTTAACTTTACCTGCTTCAAATTTTCCTAGAATATATATTAATAATACAAAAAAAAAAAATTTTTTTTTAATTTCAGAAAAAAAATTAAAATATATGATTTTCAAAACAAAATTTTCAATGGGGATTAAAGATGTAAGATATTATTTAAATGGAATTTTATTAGAAATTAAAAAAAATAAATTATTTATTGTTGCTACAGATGGATATAGAATGGCATTATGTAGTATTAAAATAAATATAAAATATAATAATTACAAAATAATTATTCCAAGAAAATCTATATTAGAAATTTATAAATTACTAAAAGAAAATAATAAGAATTTAATAAAAATTAAAATTTTTAAAAATAATATTATTATTAACATAAGAAATATAATATTTATTAGTAAATTAATAGAAGGATTATTTCCAAATTATTATAATGTATTATTAAAAAATATTAAATATAAAATTTCTTTTAATAAAAATTTATTAAAAAAAACTTTATTAAGAACATCAATTTTTTGTTATGAAAATTTTCATGGAGTATGTATGAAAATTAATAAAAATATATGTAAAATAACAACAAATAATCAAGAAGAAAAAATATTAGAAAAAATAAAAATTTTAAATCTTACAAAAAAAATAGAAATAACTGCAAATATATTTTATATATTAGATGTAATAAATGTAATTTATAAAAAAAATATTTCTTTTTTTTTAAAAAAAACTAATTCAAAAATACAAATTTTAGAAAAAAATAAATTTTTATCTGTTTATGTAATTATGCCAATAAATTTATAAATATTTTAAAAATTTTAAGAAATATTTCAATAAGGAAAATAAATGTCAAATTCTTATAATTCATCTAATATTAAAATATTAAAAGGATTAGATGCAGTTAAAAAAAGACCAGGAATGTATATTGGAAATACAGATGATGGTACTGGTTTACATCATATGATATTTGAAATTATTGATAATTCTATTGATGAAGCATTAGCTGGATATTGTAATAAAATAAAATTAAAAATTGAAAATGATAATTCTATTTCTATTAAAGATAATGGAAGAGGAATACCAACTGATATACATCCAGAAGAAGGAATTTCTGCAGCAGAAGTAATTATGACTATGTTACACACTGGAGGAAAATTTGATAATAATTCATATAAAATATCTGGAGGATTACATGGAGTAGGAATTTCTGTAGTAAATGCTCTTTCAAAAAAATTAAAATTAACAATTTTTAAAAAAAAAAAAATTTATCAACAAATATATATTAACGGAACTCCTAAAAAACCTTTAAAAATTATTGGTAAATGTAATAAAACAGGAACAAAAATACAATTTTGGCCAAATAAAAAAATTTTTAATAATAATATAAAATTTAATTATCAAATAATATTTAATAGATTACAAGAATTATCCTTTCTAAATTCAGGAATAAAAATTATTTTAAATTATAAAAAAAAAAAAATAAAAAATATTTTTTATAATAAAGGAGGTATAAAATCTTTTATAAAATTTCTAAATAAAAAATATAACAATATTCATCAAAATATTTTTTACTTAAAAAAAAAAAAAAAAAAAATTCAATTAGAAATAGTAATGCAATGGAATAATTCTTTTAAAGAAAATGTAATATGTTTTACTAATAATATTCCACAACATGAAGGAGGAACTCATTTAATTGGATTTAAAGCTGCAGTAACAAGAACTATTAATAATTATATTGATAAAGAACAATATAAAAAAAAAAATAAAATTAATACTATTGGAGATGATGTAAGAGAAGGATTAACAGCAATTATATCTATAAAATTACCTAATCCTAAATTTTCTTCACAAACTAAAGAAAAATTAGTCTCATCTGAAGTAAAACCAATTATAGAATCTTTAATAAATGAAAATTTATTAAATTATCTTATGGAACATCCTCAAGATGCTAAAATAATTACTAATAAAATTATTGACGCAGCTAAAATTAGAGAAATTGCAAAAAGAAATAGAGAAATTATAAGAAAAACAAATACTTCAGAAATATTAGGATTACCTGGAAAATTATCTGATTGTCAAGAAAAAAACCCTAAATATTCTGAAATATATTTAGTAGAAGGAGATTCTGCAGGAGGATCTGCAAAACAAGGAAGAAACAGAAAAAATCAAGCTATTTTACCATTAAAAGGAAAAATATTAAATGTAGAAAAAGCAAAATTTGAAAAAATGATTATTTCACAAGAAATTTCTACATTAATTACTGCTTTAGGTTGTGGAATAATAGATAAAAAAAAATTTAAAATAAATAAATTAAGATATCATAAAATAATAATAATGACTGACGCTGATATTGATGGATCGCATATAAGAACATTATTATTAACTTTTTTTTATAGAAAAATGCCAGAAATTATAGAAAAAGGTTATTTATTTATTGCAAAACCTCCTTTATACAAAATTAAATATAATAAAAAAGAAAAATATATTAAAAATGATAAAAATTTAAAAAAATATCAAACAAAAATTATGTTAAATAATACATCTATTAATTATACTAATTCTCACAAAAAAATATTTAATAAAAAAAAATCTAAAAAAATTTTAAAAAAAACCAATAAAATATATCAATTAATTAATTTAAATAAAAAAAAATATATTAAAAAAATTTTATATAAATTAATTTTTTATAAACCTATAAATAATTTTTATGACCCAAAAAAAATAAAAATATGGTTTAAAAATTTTATAAATTATTTAAACAAAAATAAAAAAAAAAAAAAATATATAGGAATAAATAAATTTAAAAATATAAATTATAAAATAAAATTAATTATAAAAACTAATAATTTTTATAAAAAAAAAATATATATTCTAGATTTAAAATTTTTTAAAAGTAATTTTTATAAAAAAACATCAATTTTATTTAAAAAAATAAAAAAAATTTTAAAAAAAAAAATTTATTTAATAAAAAACAAAAAAAAATATAATTTAAAAAAATTTGAAAATATAATAAAATGGTTAATAAAAGAATCTAAAAAAAAAATATCTATACAAAGATATAAAGGTTTAGGAGAAATGAACCCTGAACAATTATGGAACACTACAATGAATCCAAATACTAGAAGAATGTCACAAGTAACTATAAAAAATTGTATTAATGCAAATAATTTATTTTCAATTTTAATGGGAGATATAGTAGAACCTAGAAGATATTTTATAGAAAAAAATGCATTAAAAGCAAAAAATATAGATATATAATAATATTTATTATAAAAAATAAATGGCAGGATATTATTTCCTGCCGAAAAAAAAAATAAATATTTTTAAAATATTTTAAAAAAAAATTTTAATATTTTAATATTTTATAAAAATTTGAAGAAATATTATGAAAATCTTTTTTTTTATTTATTTTATTTATTTTTTTTTTAATATTCTTTAAAAAAAATAACATTTTTTTATTATTATATTTTTTAAATTTTATTGCAAAATCTGAAATAATAATAACTTTATTATATGTAATTTGTAAAATACCTCCTAATACATATATATATATTATTTTTTTATTTATAAATATTTTTAAAAAACTAGGCTTAATAAAAGTTAATAAATTTATATGTTTAGGATAAATTCCTAATTCTCCTTCAATACCTGAAACTATTATTTTATTAACTAAATCAGAAAAAATATGATTTTTGAAACTTACAACATTTAAATAAATCATTTTATAATCCATTTTAATTAATATAATGATTTTTTTTTAATATCTTTAATTGAACCGATCATATAAAAAAATTGTTCTGGAACAGAATCATATTTTCCTTCAATAATCCCTTTAAATCCAAGAATAGTATCTTTTAAAGTAACATATTTACCTTTATAACCAGTAAATATTTCAGCAACAAAAAATGGTTGAGATAAAAATTTTTGTATTTTTCTTGCTCTAGAAACTAAAATTTTATCAGATTCTGATAATTCATCCATTCCTAAAATTGTTATTATATCTTTCAGTTCTTGATATCTTTGCAAAATAGATTGAACTTTTCTTGCAACATTATAATGTTCTTTTCCAACTATTTTAGGATCTAATTGACGACTAGAAGAACTTAAAGGATCAATAGCAGGATATATTCCTAAAGAAGCAATATTTCTACTTAATGTTATAATAGAATCTAAATGTGAAAAAGTTGTTGCTGGAGAAGGATCTGTTAAATCATCAGCAGGAACATAAACAGCTTGTATAGATGTAATTGATCCTGTTTTAGTAGAAGTTATTCTTTCTTGTAATTTTCCCATTTCTTCAGATAATGTAGGTTGATAACCTACAGCTGAAGGTATTCTTCCTAACAAAGCAGATACTTCCGTTCCCGCTAAAGTATATCTATATATATTATCAATAAATAACAATACATCTTTTCCTTCATCTCTAAATTTTTCTGCTATAGTTAAACCTGTAAAAGCAACTCTTAATCTATTTCCTGGAGGTTCATTCATTTGACCATAAACTAAAGAAACTTTATTTAAAACTTTTGAATCTTTCATTTCATAATAAAAATCATTACCTTCTCTAGTTCTTTCTCCTACTCCAGTAAACACTGAATATCCAGAATGAGCAACTGCTATATTTCTTATTAATTCCATCATATTAACTGTTTTACCAACTCCAGCTCCTCCAAATAAACCTACTTTACCACCTTTAGAAAAAGGACAAATTAAATCAATAACCTTAATTCCTGTTTCTAAAATTTCTTGAGAATTAGATTGATAAATATAATCTGGAGGTTTATTATGAATAGATCTAAATTCAATATTTTTATTACAATTTTTATTAAAAGAACCTTTCATATCTATAGGTTCTCCTAAAACATTCATAATTCTACCTAATGTTATTTTTCCTACTGGAATTTTTATTTCATGTCCTAAATTAATAACTTTTAATCCTCTTTTTAAACCATCAGAAGAACCCATTGATATTGTTCTTACTACTCCTGATCCTAATTGTTGTTGTACTTCTAAAATAATATTATTATTAACATTATTTTTAACTTTTAAAGCATAATAAATTTTAGGTATATTTTTTTTAGAAAATTTTACATCAACTATAGAACCAATAATTTGTATAATTTTTCCATACATTATTATTAACCTTTAATTTTATTTTAAATTATAAAATTGCAGAAGCACCAGAAACAATTTCATTTAATTCTTGTGTTACATTTGATTGTCTTATTTTATTAAATAAAACTTGTAAATTTTTAATCATGTTATTACTATTATCAGTAGCATTTTTCATAGAAATCATTCTTGATGCTTGCTCACATGAAGAATTTTCTAAAAAAGAATGATATATTTTTGTTATAAAATATTTTTTAAAAATTTTATTTAATAAATATTTTTTATTTGGTTCATATAAATAATTTTTAATATTTTTATATATATTTTTTTTTTTTTTTTTAAAAGGTAATATTTGTTTTATTTTTGGTATTTGTATAATTTTATTTTCAAAATAATTATTTGCAAGAAATATATGATCAAAAAAAAATTTTTTATACATATAAAAAATTTTTTTTAAATAAGGAAAAATTTCTTTATAATTAGGAGTTTCTTGAATATTATTTATATATTTAATAATATTGCAATTATTATTTTTAAAAAATAAATAACCTTTTAATCCAAAAATAAATAATTTTGAAGAAATATTTTTTTTTTTATATTTATTAATTTTATTTAATATTTTTTTAAAAAGATTGTTATTTAAACTTCCACATAACCCTTTTTCTGTAGAAATAACTATAATAATAATTTTTTTCATTTTTATATTATTATTTAAAAAAATATTTTTTTGATTATAATTAGATAATAAAAAATTATTAATAATTTTTTTCATAAAAAAAATATAAAATCTATTATTTTTCATTAATAATTCTATTTTTCTCATTTTAGTAATAGATATCATTTCCATAGCTTTAGTTATTTTTTTAGTATTTAAAATACTTCCAATTTTATTATTTATATCTTTAATATTAACAGTCATTAAAATGTTCTCAAAAAAAATATATATTATAATAAAATATATATTATTTATTATTTTCTGTAAATTTTTTTAAAAATAAAAATAATTTTTTTTTTATTTTTTTATTATATTCTCCTTTAATATTTATTTTTTTTATTAATTTTTTATGTTTTTTTTTAAAAGAAAATAAAATTTTTTTTTCAAAAGATTTAATTTTTTTAATATCAATATTTTTTAAAAACCCTTTTTCTGAAGCAAAAAGAATTAAAGCTTGTTCAGCAATACTCATAGGTAAATATTGTTTTTGTTTTAAAATTTCTATTAATTTTTTTCCATGTATTAATTGTTTTTTAGTAACTTTATCTAAATCAGAAGAAAATTGTGAAAAAGAAGATAATTCTCTATATTGAGCTAATAAAGTTCTAATTTTAGAAGATAAAATTTTAATAATTTTAGTTTGTGCTGCACTTCCAACTCTAGATACTGATAATCCAGGATTTACAGCTGGTCTAATTCCAGAATTAAATAAATTAGATTCTAAAAATATTTGTCCATCCGTTATAGAAATAACATTAGTTGGAACAAAAGATGAAACATCTCCTTCTTGTGTTTCAATAATTGGTAAAGCTGTTAATGAACCACTTTTTTTATTAATTTTACCTTTAGAAATATAATTAATATATTTAGATGTAACATTAGAAGCTCTTTCTAATAATCTAGAATGTAAATAAAAAATATCACCAGGAAAACCTTCTCTACCTGGAGGTCTTCTTAATAATAAAGAAATTTGTCGATAAGATATTGCATGTTTAGTTAAATCATCATAAACAATTAAAGCATCTTTACCTTTATTTCTAAAATATTCACCCATAGAACATCCAACATAAGGAGATAAATATTGCAAAGAAGCAGATTCAGAAGCAGAAGCTACAATAATTATAGTATTTTTTAGTGCTTTATTTTCATCTAATTTTTTTACAATATTTAATACTGTAGATATTTTTTGCCCAATAGCTACATAAATACAAAAAACATTATTTTTTCTTTGATTAATTATAGTATCAATTGCTAAAGAAGTTTTTCCAGTTTGACGATCTCCTATAATTAATTCTCTTTGACCTTTTCCAATAGGAATCATAGAATCAATAGCTTTATATCCAGTTTGTATTGGTTTATTTATTCTTTTCCTATCAATTACCCCAGGTGCTATATTTTCTACTGGAAAAAAATTTTTACTTATAATTTTTCCTTTTCCATCAATTGGTTGAGCTAATGCATTAATTACTCTTCCTAAAAAATTATAACCAACAGGTATTTCTAAAATTTTTCCTGTACATCGAACTAACATTCCTTCAGTAATATTTTCAAATGAACCTAAAACAATTGCTCCTACTAAATCTATTTCTAAATTTAAAGCAATTGCAAATTGTTTAAAAGAAGAATTATTATCTATATATAACATTTCGCCTTGCATAACTTCTGATAATCCATTAATTTTTATAATTCCATCAATAACAGAAATTATTTTTCCTTCATTATATATTGATTTAACAATATTAAATTTTTTAATTCTTTTTTGAATTAACTCGCTAATTTCCTTAGTATTTAATTTCATATGTAATTTTCTCTTAACATTTTTTAAAAAAANTAAATATTTAAAATTTTTTTAAAAATTCACAAATAGAAGCATTATATATTAAATTTTTTATTTTTATAATTATCCCTCCTATTATTAATTTATTTTTAAAAAATTTAAAAAAAAATTTTTTATTCTTAAATTTATTTTTTTTTTTAATTTTTTTTTTAATTTTTTTTTTAATTTTTTTTTTTTTATTTTGATTTAATTTATTAAATGTAATAATTTTAATTAAAATATATTTTTTATATTTATTTTGTAAATATATTAATTTTTTTAATATTTTTTTAAATAATAATAAATGTTTATTAAATGTCATAATTTTTATTAAATTAATACATTCTTTATTAATTTTATTTTTACATATTTTTGTTAATATTAAGGATATTTTCTTTTGAGAAAATTCATTTTTTAAAAAAAAAATAAAATATTTATTTTTAATAATTTTTGAACAAAATAATAACATTTTTTTCCAAAATTTAATATTTTTTTTTTTTTTTGATAATTTAAATATTGACATTGCATAAATTTTTACAATATTTTTAAATAAAAACACTTTAAATTTCCTTAAAATTTATCATTATTTTTTTTATTAATTTATTATGTTGATTAATATCTAATGAATTTTTTATAATTTTTTTTGTTAATAATATTACTATTTTTTTCATTTCCAACAATAACTCTTGACGAATGTTATTTTTTATAATGTTAATATCTTTATTATTTTGTTTTAAAATTTTTTTTTTTAAAATATTTGCTTTATTTTTTGTTTTTTCTAAAATAAAATTTTTATCTTCATATGCTTTATTAATTATTTTAAAAATATATTTTTTAATTTTTTTTTTTTTTTCTTTTATATTATATTTTATATTTTTAATTTTTTTTTTATTATTTTTAATTTTTTTAAATTCATTTTTAATTTTTTTTTTTCTATTTTTAATCGTTAATATAATAGGAGGCCAAATATAATACATACAAAACCAAACAAAAAAAATAAAAGAAATAATTTGTCCAAAAATAGTAACATTTAAATTCATATTTTCATTTCCTTATTATAATAAAATAAAAAATCTTTACGTTAATTTATATAACGTAAAGATATAATATTTTAATTTTTTAAATATTATAATTAAATAAAAATTGTTTAAATAATAGCAAACATCATATACAAAGAAAGACCTACCGAAATCATAGGAATTGCATCTACTAATCCCATAACAATAAAAAATTGTGTTCTTAACATAGGTACTAAATCTGGTTGTCTTGCAGCAGATTCTAAAAATTTACCACCTAAAATTCCTATTCCAATAGCAGCTCCAATAGAAGCTAATCCAATCATAATTGAAGAAGAAATATATAACATACTTATATCTATATTTTCCATAGTAACCTTATAAAAAAATTTTTATATAATTTTATTAATTTTTATTTATTGCCATTGATAAATAAACAATAGTTAAAACCATAAAAATAAATGCTTGTAATACAATTATTAAAATATGAAAAATAGCCCAAGGGACTATTAAAACCCACTGTAACCACCATGGTAAAAAACTATTAATAAGAATAAAAATCATTTCACCAGAATAAATATTTCCAAATAATCTTAAACCTAAAGAAATTGGTTTAGAAAATAAATTAATAATTTCTAAAAAAAAATTAAATATATAAAATATTGGATAATTAAAAGGATGTGTAAATATTTCTTTTAAAAAACCTTTAAAAGTTTTAATTTTAATACTATAAAAAATTATTAAAATTAATATTGATAAAGACATAGAAAGTGTAATATTAATATCTGCAGAAGGAACAATTCTAATATTAGATATATTAAAAAAATATTTCATTAATAAAGGAAATAAATCAATTGGTATCAAATCCATACAATTCATTAAAAATATCCAAATAAAAATTGTTAAAGATAAAGGACCAATTAAATTATTTTTATAATTATTTGGAAATATTTCTTTAATATTATTATTAACAAATTCAATAATCATTTCAATAAAAATTTGTAACTTATTTATTTTATTATTTAAAGAATTTTTAGAAATTTTATAAAAAAAAAATAAAAAAATAAATCCTAAAAAAAAAGAAAAAAAAAATGAATCAATATTTAAAATAAAAAAATTTTTTTTATAATTTATATTTGTATTAATAAAATTAAAATTTAATAAATTAAATTGTAAATGATGTAAATGATGATTAATATATTGTTGAGGGTTTAATATTTTTTCTAAAATCATAATTAATAACCTTATTAAAATTTTTATAAAAAATAAAATTTTAATAAATTTTATTTATTTTATTATTTTTTACAATAATATTATAAAATAGAAATAATTTTAAAAAAAATAATAAAACATAACAACAATAAAAAATAAAAAAAATAAAAAATTTAATTTTTATTTTTCTTAAAATAATTTAATATAATAGAAATAGCTGCAGGAGTTATTCCTGAAATTAACAAAGCTTTATTTAAATTAGAAGGTTGATATAAATTTAATTTATAAATAACTTCATTAGATAAACCTTTTATTTTAGAATAATCAAATTTTTTTTTAAAATAATTATTTTTTTTTTGATATAATTTTTGTATTTTTATTTCTTTTTTTTGTCTTTTAATATAACCTTTATATTTTATATTAGTTTCAACTTGTTCAATAATAGAAAAATCAATATTTTTAATTTTTTTAAAAAAATCAAATTTAGTTAAATATTTAAAATTTATTTCTGGATATTTTAATAAATTTTTAATATTAATTTTTTTTTTAATTTTTTTTTTTAATATTTTATTAATTTTTTTATTTTCTTTAGAATTTGATAAAATATTTATATTATTAAATTTATTTAAAACATATTTTATATTTTTTTTTTTTAAAAGATAAAATTTCCATCTTAAATTATTAATTAAATTTAATTCTTTTGCTAATTTTGTTAAACGTAAATCAGCATTATCTTCTCTTAATAATAATCTATATTCAGCTCTAGAAGTAAACATTCTATATGGTTCTTTTGTTCCTTTTAAACATAAATCATTAATTAATACTCCTAAATATGCTTCATGTCTTTTTGGATACCATAATGGTTTTTTTAAAATTTTTAATCCTGCATTAATACCTGCTAATAAACCTTGTGAAGCAGCTTCTTCATAACCAGTAGTTCCATTAATTTGTCCTGCTAAAAATAAATTTTTTATTATTTTACTTTCTAAATTAAAATATAAATCTCTAGGATCAAGATAATTATATTCTACTGCATAACCAGGTTTTGAAATAACTGCCTTTTCTAAACCATAAATTGAATTTATTATTTTTTTTTGTATAGAAAATGGTAAACTAGTAGAAATTCCATTCGGATAAATTTCATTATTGAATAAACCTTCTGGTTCTAAAAAAATTTGATGTGAATTATGATGTTTAAATTTCATTATTTTATCTTCTATAGAAGGGCAATAACGAGGTCCAATACTTTTAATAGTTCCATTATACATTGGACTTTTATAAATATTATTTTTTATTATTTTATGTGTATTTTCATTTGTATAGGTTAAAAAACATTTAATTTGTTTCAAATGTTTTATATTATTTTTTAAAAAAGAAAATTTAGGTATAGGAATATCACTTTTTTGATAATTTAATTTTTTAAAATTTATTGTATTTATTAATATTCTTGGAGGAGTTCCTGTTTTTAATTTATTAATATTAAAAGAAAATTTTTTTAATTGTTTAGATAATTTTATAGAAGAAAAATCATTAATACGACCTCCAGAAAAAATATTTTTTCCTATATATATTTTTCCAGATAAAAATGTTCCTGTAGTTAAAATAGTTATTTTAGAATAAATTTTTTTTTTATTATTTAATTTTACTCCAATAATTTTTTTATTTTTTATAATTAATTTAATTACTTCTGATTGTAATATATTTAAATTTTTTTGTTTTTTTAAAAAAAACATTATAGCTTTATGATAAGTAAATCGATCAGCTTGTGCTCTTAATGAACGAACAGCTATTCCTTTACTAAAATTAAGTATTTTAAAATGAATTCCAGAATAATCAATTGCTCTTGCCATAACTCCACCTAATGCATCTATTTCTTTAACTAAATGACTTTTTCCAATTCCTCCAATTGAAGGATTACAAGATAAAGATCCTATATTATTAATATTATTAGTAATTAATAAAGTTGAACAACCCATTTTAGATGATGCAATTGATGCTTCAGTTCCTGCATGCCCTCCTCCTATTACAATAACATCTATTTTTTTATTAAAAATCAT